>JANRJZ010000024.1:0-17811 GCA_033763675.1 Gemmatimonadota bacterium | reverse complement strand
CACCCCGATGCCGATGGCGGCGACGACCCAGGCCCAGGGGCTGGCGGCGCCCAGCCGGCCCGCGATCACCGACGGCAGCCCGAACACGCTGCTGCCGATGACGCCATTCAGCACCAGGGCGGCGAGGCTCCAGCGCCCCAGGGCGCGGACGAGGGGCGCGTTCATGGCTCCCCTCGGCGGCGTTCCTCGAGCTCCTCGAGGGTACGCGGCCAGTCGTCGTGCAGCAGTCGGCTCAGCGCCCGGTCGGCCAGGAGGCGGCCCTCCGTCTGGCAGGCCGGGCAGTAGTTGGTCTCATGCTCCGCGTACCGGATCCGCTGGATGGGGGTGCCGCAGGCGGGGCAGGGTTGGCCGTAGCGGCCGTGGGCCGCCATCCCGGGGCGAAAGGCGGTGACCTTTTCGGGAAAGGCGTCGCCGGTCTCCGCCTGCAGCCGGCGGGTCCAGGTGTCGAGGACCTCGACGCAGGCGGCATGCAGCCGCCGGCATTCGGCGTCATCGAGCTGGCGGGTGAGCCGGAGGGGGGAGAGCCGGGCGGCGTGCAGGATCTCGTCCGAGTAGGCGTTGCCGATACCGTCGAGGATGGTCGGGTCGGTGAGGGAGCGCTTCAGGGTGTGATTCTCCGCGCGCAGCCGTTGGGCGAATGCCTCGGGCGTCGCGGTGTCGAGGTCGAGCCCGCCACGGTGGAACGGCACCAGGCCCTCCCGGCCCGCCACGAGGTGGAGCGCGGCCCGCCGCCTGCTCCCCGCCTCGGTGAGCGCCAGCGTGCCCGCCGGGAAGTCGAAGCAGGCGAGGCCCAGTTTCCCCGGCGGCTTGCCCCCCGGCCGGAGCCAGCGGAACCGTCCGGCGATCATCAGGTGGATGACCAGGAACAGCTCCCCCTCCAGCCCGAGCACGATCCGCTTGCCGATCCGTTCCAGCGCCACGACCCGGCGGCCCGCCGCCGCCGCGAGCGGCGGGGCCACGCTCCGCAGCAGGAACGGGTTCAGGAGGCGCACGCCGGTGAGCGGCTGGCCACGCACGCGCGGCTCGAGGGCGGCGAGGTAGAGGCGGATGTCGGGCAGTTCGGGCATGCGATCCGACTCAAGGTACGGCGTGCGGCGCTCTGGCGCGACCACTCCCCCGCCTGCATCTTTATACCCCCGATTCGATGTCACCGGAGCCCTGGATGTCGTCGCTCAAGCCGATCGTTCCCGAAACCAGCAACCTGCACGTCACCCGGTTCGAGCCGCTGGTGGCGCCAAGGGTGCTGCTGGCCGAGCTGCCGATCACCCGCCCGGTGGCGACGACCGTGCTCGAGGGGCGCCGCGATGTGGGCCAGATCCTGGCCGGCCGGGACCCGCGGCTGCTGGTGGTCGTCGGGCCCTGCTCGATCCACGATCCGGTGGCGGCGCTGGAGTACGCCGGTCGCCTGGCCCGGCTTCGCCGGGCAGTGGCGGGGACGCTCTGCCTGGTGATGCGGGTCTACTTCGAGAAGCCGCGCACCACCGTGGGGTGGAAGGGGCTGATCAACGACCCGCACCTCGACGGGACCCGGGACATGATGCTGGGGCTCCGCATCGCGCGGCGGCTGCTGCTGGACGTCAACGAGCTTGGGCTGCCCTGCGCCACCGAGCTGCTCGGCCCGGTGGTCCCGCAGTACATCGCGGACCTGGTCTGCTGGACCGCCATCGGCGCCCGCACCGCGGAATCGCAGACCCACCGGGAGATGGCGAGCGGCCTCTCGATGCCCGTCGGGTTCAAGAACACCACCGACGGCAACCTGCAGATCGCGCTGGACGCGATGCAGGCGGCCGGTGCCCCGCACACCTTCCTCGGCATGGACGACGACGGGCGCGGCGCGATCGTGCATACCACCGGCAACCCGGAGCGGCACCTGGTGCTCCGGGGCGGTGGCGGCCGCACCAACTATGACGCTGGGTCGGTGGCGGAGGCCGCGGCGCTCTGCGCGGCGCGGGGCCTGCCGGCGCGGCTGATGGTGGATGCCAGCCATGGGAACTCCGGCAAGGACCATGACCGGCAGCCCGTCGTCTTCCGCGACGTCGTGGGGCAGGTCGCCGGGGGGAGCCGGCACATCATGGGGGCGATGCTGGAAAGCCACCTGCACGCCGGCTGCCAGCGCATGGGCGAGGGCGCGGCGGGCCTGGCCTACGGGCTCTCGATCACCGACCCCTGCATCGACTGGGAGACGACCGAAGCGCTGCTCCGCGAGGCGGATGCCACCCTCCGGGCGGCGGGCGTCGAACCGCGGCGGGCCACGGCCTCCTGACTGGTGCCGGGGTCAGCCGGCGCCGGGGCGGGGCGGATCCACCGGATCCGCCCCGCGTCGCGTCCGGAGGGCGGTGCGGAGCTCGGGAAGCAGGCTGCCGAGGAGGATCAGCAGGCCGCCCAGCCACTGGACGGGGCGCAGGCGGTCGCCGACGATCAGCAGGCTGGTCAGCGCCGCGATGACCGGCTCCAGGGTGTAGATCAGCGCGCTGTAGGTCGGGGAGAGCACCTGCTGCGCGCCCAGCTGCAGCCGGATGGCCACCACGCTCGCGATCACCGCCTCGTAGGCCACCATGCCGATGACGAACGGGGTCCAGTGGAGCCGGGGTGTCTCGAGGAGCGGCGTGGCTACCGTGGTGAGCAGGGCCGCGACTGCGATCTGCGCCATCATCAGCCGCTCCACCCGCAGCCGCTGCGCGAAGTGGCCGGTGGCCACCATGTGGCTGGCGAAGCAGAGGGCGCAGGCAATCGTCAAGGCGTCGCCCCGGTTGAGGCCACCGGACAGGTCTCCCGGGTGGGTGAGCAGCACCAGCCCGCCCACCGCGACGAGCAGCCCGAGCCCGGCGAGCCGCTCCGGCAGGGCGCGGTACACCGCCAGCACCACGAGCGGGGTGAAGGGGATGTAGAGCGAGGTGAGAAAGCCGGACCGGCTTGCCGTGGTCCACAGCAGCCCCACCGTCTGGGTGGCGAAGCCGAGCGCCAGGAGCGCGCCGAGGACGGCGCCGGCCCGCCATTCCTCCCGGGAGACACCGCGCAGCGCCGGCGCCACCAGCAGCGTGGCGACCAGGAAGCGCGCCGCGGTAAACGCCATCGGGGTGGCATCGGCGAGGACCAGCTTGGTGAGCGGGAAGGCCACGCCCCAGATGAGGCAGGTGGCCCACAGCGCCAGGATGGCCTGGCGGCGGGTCACGCGGCGCCGTCCCGCGGGGTGGCGACTATGTCCTTCAGGTAGCGCCCGGTGTGGGACGCCGGCTCCGCCGCGACCTGCTCCGGGGTACCCTGCACCACCACCGTGCCCCCGTGCGGGCCCGCCTCCGGGCCCATGTCGATGATCCAGTCCGCCCGCTTGATCACGTCGAGGTGGTGCTCGATCACCACCACCGTATGCCCCTGGTCCACCAGCCGGTCGAGCACGGTGATGAGCACCCGGACATCGTCGAGGTGCAGGCCGGTGGTGGGTTCGTCCAGCAGGTAGAGCTTCCGGCCGGAGCGCTTGCCGGACTGCGCCAGTTCACGGGCGATCTTGAGCCGCTGGGCCTCGCCGCCGGAGAGGGTGGTCGCCGGCTGGCCCAGGCGGAGGTAGCCCAGGCCCACCTGTTGCAGGTGCCAGAGGGCCTGGCCCAGCTTGGCCTGGTGCCGGAAGCGCCGGATGGCCTCGTCCACCGTGTAGTTGAGCACGTCGGCAATCGATTCGCCGCGGATCTTCACGTCCAGCACCTCGCGGCGGTAGCGGGTGCCGCCGCAGGTTTCGCAGGGGACATAGACGTCGGCCATGAAGACCATCTCCACCAGCACCGCGCCGGCGCCCTCGCAGGTTTCGCAGCGCCCCCCCGCCATGTTGAAGGAGAACGCGGCCGGCCCGAGCTTGCGGCGCCGCGCCTCGGGCTGGGCGGCGTAGAGCTCACGGATGTCGTCGAAGCCCTTCACGTAGGTGATCGGATTGGAGCGCGGCGTGCGCCCGATCGGTGACTGGTCCACCAGCAGCACGTCCTCCAAGTGTTCCGCCCCCTTGAGCCCACGGACCCGCCCGACCACCTCGCCGAGGTGCTCCTTGGCGGAGTGAGCGCCCTTGAGCCGATTCTCCAGCTGGCGGTAGAGGATGTCGTGCACCAGCGTGCTCTTCCCCGACCCGGAGACACCGGTCACCGCGGTGAGGGTGCCGAGTGGGATCTGGACGTTCACGTCCTGCAGGTTGTGCAGCGAGGCGCCCTCGATCCGGAGCCAGGGCCCGAGGGCGCGCCGGGCGCTGGGGACGCCGATGCGCTTGCGGCCGGAGAGGTAGTCGCCGGTGAGCGACGCGATGCCCGCGTGCATCGGGCCGGCATACACCACCTGGCCGCCATGCTCGCCGGCGCCGGGGCCGAGTTCCAGCATGAAGTCGGCCTGGCGCATGGCGGCGGGGTCGTGCTCCACCACGATCACGGTGTTCCCCTGGTCGCGGAGGCGGCCCAGCAGCCGGAGCAGGCGGTCGATATCGCGGGCGTGGAGGCCGATGGACGGCTCGTCGAGGACGTAGAGGGCATCCACCAGGTTGGAGCCGAGGGCGTTGGCCAGCGCAATCCGCTGGGCCTCGCCGCCCGAGAGCGTCCGGGTGAGGCGGTCGAGGGTGAGATAGCCCAGCCCGACGTCGCGGAGGAAGGTGATGCGGCGGCCGAGCTCATCCAGGATCAGCTGCGAGATCTCCCGCTCCCAGGGAGAGAGCGGCAGCGCCTGGAGCCAGATCCAGAGGTCGTCGACCGAGCGTCCCGCCACCCGCGCGATCGGTTCCTCGCCGATCCGGACCGCCAGCGCATCGGCGTTGAGCCGCCCGCCGCCGCAGGCGGTACAGGTGCGGGCCAGCTGGTACTGCCGCAGGAAGACGCGGATGTACTGCTTGTAACGCTTCTCCTCCAGGCTTTTGAGGAACGGAAAGATCCCCACGTAGCGGCCCACCTTGCCATGGAGCAGCTCCTGCCGCGCCGCGGCGGGGAGATCCCGCCACGGGGTCTCGGCGCTCACGCCGAGGTTGCGGGCGGCGGTGAGTACCATGCGGCGGCGGGTCTCGTAGCGGGGCTTGGTCCAGGGGTCGAGGGCGCCATCGCCGAGGCCCCGGCCGGTATCGGGGACGATGAGGGACTCGTCGTACTCGAGCACCGCGCCGAAGCCGTTGCAGGTCTGGCAGGCGCCGCGCGGGTTGTTGAACGAGAACAGCGCGGGCGTCACCGCCACGGCGGGGGTGTCGCAGGTGCTGCAGGCCGGGCGTTCGGTGAAGCGCAGCCGGCCGTCGTCGTGCAGGACCACGGCCAGCCCCTCGCCTTCCTGGAAGGCGCTCGCCAGCGATTCGAGCACCCGGCTGGGTGGCTCCACCGGGCGGCGGTCGGGGGCCTCGAGGCTCAGCCGGTCCACCACCACCAGCAGCTCGCGGGTTGCGGCGAGGTCCAGGGCGGCGGGAAGGTCCTCCAGATGGAGGGGGGTCCCATCTGCGACGACCCGGACGAAGCCCAGCGCACCGAGGTTCTCGACGATCGCGGCATGGCTCTGCCGGGCGGACGCCGGGAGGGGGAAGGTCACCTGCAGCCGGGCCGCGGCCGGGAGCCGCCAGAGATCGGCGGCGGCGGACTGGGTGGTGTCCTTCCGGACCGGGGAGCCGCAGGCGCGGCACCGCTGCCGTCCGGCGCGGGCGAAGAGCAGCCGGAGGTAATCGTAGATCTCGGTGGCGGTGCCGACGGTGGATCGGCTGGAGACCGTGGGATTGCGCTGCTCGATGGCCACCGCGGGGGCGAGCCCCTCGAGCCGGTCCACCAGCGGCTTGGGCATCCGCTCCAGGAACTGCTTGGCGTAGGTGCTGAGCGATTCGATATAGCGCCGCTGGCCCTCGGCATAGAGGGTGTCGAAAGCCAGCGAGCTCTTGCCCGACCCGGAGGGGCCGGTGATCACGATCAGCGCCCGCCGGGGCAGGTCGACGGTGACGCCGCGGAGGTTATGCTGCCTGGCGTTGACGATGCGAAGGACCGACTGGGACATAGCCGGGAAAAGATAACGGAGGCGGCTCGCGGCCCCCGCCGGACGCCGCCGGCCGGGGGCCTGGGGCCGGTGCGGGGGGCCGGACCACGGGGTTAGATTCCCGCCGTCATGGCTTCCGTGCTCAGCCCGCGGCTGCTGCTCCGCGGGTTCCTCATCTTCATCGGTATCTCCGTCCTGGGGTACGCCGGGGTTCTGCTGTACGGGAACAACCTGTCCGCGTTCCTCGAGGCGCTGGGCCGCGTCCACTGGGTCTGGATCCTGGTGGGAGTGGGGCTCGCGTCCATGGACTGGTTCGGCGGCGGCCTCCGGAACTGGGTGCTGGTGCGCCTCGTGCATCCCAACCCGCCGGTGGCCGGGATGATCCTGTCGGGGGGCATGGGCGCGTGGGCGGCCTACCTGACGCCGTTCAATTCCGGCGCCGGCCCGATGACCATCTACGCCATGCGCCGGGCGGGGATCCCGCTGCCGCTTGCGGTGACCACCACGCTGATGTCGTTCATCGCGACGGTCCTGTTCTTTGCGCTCGCGGGGCCGCTGGCGATCGTGCTCGGCGCCGGGCGCTCGCTGGGCAATCACGGCAACGTGCTGGGCCTCACCCTCTATGACCTCTTCCTCGGCAGCCTCGGCCTCTTCGTGGGCATCGGCGTGGTGCTGGTGGCGGTCATCGTCTTCCCGGGCATTGCGCGGCGGGGGCTGCACTGGGCGGCCACCCGCCTGTCCCGCCGAAGCCGGCGGGTGGCGGACCGGCTCGAGGGGCTGCGGCAACACATCGACGAGGCCCACCACAGCGTTAAGGCCTTCAACACCCCGCGGGGCTGGGTGGCGCTGGCGTGGGCGACGCTGCTCTCCGGCCCGTCCCACGCCAACAAGCTGCTGGCCGGCTACGTCGCGCTCCGGGCGGTGGGCATCGAGGCCCAGTTCGTGGACGTGCTGCTGGTGCAGACCCTGATCACCTTCCTGCTGTACTTCGCGCCGACGCCAGGGGCGTCCGGCATCGCGGAGATCCTCAGCAGCGCGGTGATGTCGTCCGTCTACATCCCGAAGGAACTGGCCCCGCTGTATACCCTGATCTGGCGCTGCATCCTCTCCTACTTCACCCTGGGGTTCGGCTTCGTGGTGTTCTCGCGCTGGGTGCATGGCCGGTTCAAGGCCGGACAGGGCCTCGATGAGGAGGACGCCGTGGACGCGGACGCCCTCCAGCCTGTGCCGGAGCGCTGATCCCCCCCGCATGACCGCCGCCGACCCGCACGACGAGGCCGACGAACGACGCTACGACGCGACGCTGATGCGCCGGCTGCTGGGCTACCTCAGGCCCTACAAATGGCTGGCGGCACTGGCCGTGCTGCTGCTGCTGGGAACGGCGGGGCTCGCGCTGGTGGGGCCACTGCTCACCCAGCGCGCGCTCGACGTGGCGGTGCCGGCCCGCGACCTGGGCATGCTGCGGACCCTGGCGCTGCTCTTCCTTTGCGCCCTGGTCCTCGAGTTCCTGCTGGACTACGCCCAGGCCTACCTCACCGCGTGGATGGGCCAGCGGGTCATGTCCGACCTCCGGATGCAGGTCTTCAGCCACCTGCAGCGACTGTCGATCGCCTACTTTGACCGCCACCCGGTGGGCCGGCTGATGACCCGGGCCACGTCGGACGTGGAGACGCTCAACGAGCTCTTCTCCTCGGGGGTGGTGACGGTCTTCGGCGACCTGTTCACCCTGGGGGCCATCACCGCGATGCTGCTGGCCACCGACTGGCGCCTGGCCCTGGTGGCCTTCGCGGTGATGCCGCTCATGCTGCTGGCGGCGGTCACCTTCCGGCGCCACGTGCGTGGCAGCTTCCGCGACATCCGCACCCGGGTCGCCCGGCTCAACGCCTTCCTGCAGGAGCACCTGGCGGGGGTCCGGGTCATCCAGTTGTTCGGGCGCGAGGAGGCGGAGGCCAGGAAGTTCGCCGGCGTCAACCGCGACCACCTCGCGGCTCACCTGCGGTCCATCACGGTGTACGCCGTGTTCTTCCCCGTGGTGGAGTTTCTCACCGCCGCGGCGCTGGCGCTGCTGCTGTGGCGCGGCGGCCTCCGGGTGCTGGACGGCACCCTCACGGTGGGGGTCCTCGCCGCGTTCATCCAGCTCACCCGCCGGTTCTTCCAGCCGCTGCAGGACCTGTCGGAGAAGTACAACCTGCTGCAGAGCGCCATGGCCTCCTCGGAGCGGATCTTCCAGCTGCTGGATACCGTTCCCGACATCCAGGGCCCGGCGGCGCCGCGGAGCCTGCCGCAGCCGCTCCGCGGCGAAGTGGCCTTCGAGGGCGTCTGGTTCCGCTACGGGGCGGGCCGGCGGCCCGCCGGCCTGGCGGAGAATCTCCTCGCGGGAGGGGTGGCGGCCCCCGAAGCCTCCGCTCCGGATGGGTGGGTGCTGCGGGATGTCTCGTTCACCGCCCGGCCGGGCCAGACCCTGGCCCTGGTGGGGCACACGGGGGCGGGGAAGACCACCATCCTGAGCCTGCTGCTTCGCTATTATGACCCGGAGCGGGGCCGGATCACCGTCGACGGGGTGGACATCCGGGACCTGGACCTGGGAACGCTCCGCGCGCTGATCGGCTTTGTGCAACAGGACCTTTTCCTGTTTGCCGGGGACATCCAGCGGAACCTGGTGCTGGACAGCGGCCGTGGGGCAGATGCGGCCCGGGCCGCGGCGGAGCGGGTGGGCGCGGCCCGGTTCATCGAACGGCTGCCGGCAGGCTACGGGCATGTGCTCGGGGAGCGGGGCCGCAGCCTGAGTGTGGGGGAACGGCAGCTCCTCTCCTTTGCCCGGGCGCTGGCCCAGGATCCCCGGATCCTGGTGCTGGACGAGGCCACCAGTTCGGTGGATGCCGAAGCGGAAGAGCTCATCCAGCGGGCGGTGGCGGAGGTGATGGCGGGGCGGACCAGCCTGGTGGTGGCGCACCGCCTGAGCACCATCCTCCACGCGGACGAGATCCTGGTGCTGCATCATGGGGAGGTCCGCGAGCGCGGCACGCACCGTGCACTTCTGGCGCTGGGTGGACTGTACGAGCGGCTCTACCGGCTGCAATTGCAAGGGCAGGAAACCCGGCCCGGTATGAGCGCGTAAGCCCGTATCGCTTGCGGGGTTGGATGCTGCCGGGTACGTTTGGCCATCTCCGGTACAGACGAGGGTGGGGCTGATGATGGAACTGGAAGTCGCCGGGCAGCGCACTCCGATTCCGGTGGGCGAACTCGCGATCGGCGCCGATCCGTCCTGCGGACTGCGGCTGACAGGTGTGGCGGCCGCGCACGCGGTCGTCATCGGCGCGGCGGATGGGTCGGTCTCGGTGCGGCGGGTCGGAGACAACGATGTGCTGCTCAACGGCGTCAAGCTCGGGGCCGAGCCGGCGCCGGCCCTGCATGGGGACAAGCTGCAGATCGGCCTGCACGAGATCCTGGTCCACGACCCGCGGCGGAGCGGCAGCACCCAGTTCGTGAGCGCGAGCGACGTGGCCCGGATGGTCGCCGCCACCGCCAAGGCGGGCGGGCCCAAGACGCCCACCGCCGCCACCGGCGGGCGCCTGGTCTGCCTCACCGATGGCCGGGAGTACACGATCGGCGCCACCCCCCTGGTGATCGGCCGCGAGGCCGGCTGCGATGTGGTCGTCCCCAACAAGGACACCAGCCGACGGCATGCCGAGATCTTCCAGTCGCCCCAGGGGTACGTCCTGGTGGACTCGAGCACCAATGGCACCTTCGTGAATGGCGAGCGAGTGGACGCCCAGCGGGTGCTGACCCGCGCGGATGTGCTCCGGATCGGGGATCACGAGTTCCGCTTCTACGCCGACCGCGCCCCGGACGCCCCGGTCGCGGCCGCCCCGGCCCCATCGGCTCCCTCCGCTCCTCCCACGCCGCCGCCCATGCCTCCCGCACCGGTGGCGGCCGCCGCGGGCGCCGCGGAGCGCCTGTCACACACGATGCACGGCATCCCGGTTCCGCCGCCCCAGCCGCCCCAGCCGCCCCCGATGCCTCAGCCGCCGAGGCAGGCGGCCCGGTCCTCGGGCGGGAGCCATGCGCTCGCTGCCTTCGTGATCCGGAGCGGCAGTCTCAAGGGCCAGCGGCTGCAGGTGCGGGTGCCGGTGGTGAACATCGGGCGGGCCGAGTACAACGACATCGTGATTCCGGACGACAGCGTGAGCGGCTCGCACGCCAAGCTGCAGCGGCGCGAGGGCGTCTGGATGCTGTTCGACAACGAATCCACCAACGGCACCTGGGTGGACGGCGAGCGGGTGGCTGGCGAGGCCGCGCTGGGCCCCGGTTCGGTGGTGCGCTTCGGTGAGGTCTCGGTCCTGTTCGAACCGACGGACGATCACCTCGGCACCGCCAGTGGTTCCGGCACCAAGGTCATGGGCGCCATGCGCCCCGCGCCCGGGCCCGGGGGCGTTCCGGCTCCGGCGGCGCCACCGGTCCCCGGCCCTTCGCCGGTAATGGCGTCCACGCCCCCACCGCCGCCACCCCCGGCGCCCGCGCCCCAGCGCCCGGCCATGCCGGCGTCGCACAGTCCTGCCATCGAGCCCGGCATCAAGCAGTCCGGCTCCCGGCGTCCGCCGGTGATCGTGTCCTCGCCGCCGCCGAGCAGCGGGCTGCCCAAGTGGGTGGTGCCGCTGTTGCTGGTGATCGTGCTCGGTATTGTCGCCGCGGTCCTGCTCACCCGATAAGCGAGCCGTCGTGCGTTTCTCCTGTGCAGCCCGGACCGATACCGGCGTCGTTCGCTCCGGAAATGAAGACAACTACCTCATGCTGGCCGACCGCGGCGTGTTCATCGTGGCCGACGGCATGGGCGGGCACGCGGCCGGTGAGGTCGCGAGCGAGATGGCCGTCCGCATCATCTCCCGGGAACTGGGGAGCCTGCGTGGCTTGACCGATGACCAGGCCGGCGAGCGGATGCGGCAGGCGATCATCGAGGCCAACGCGGCGATCTTCGACCGCACCCTGACCGAGCACGATAAGCGCGGCATGGGGACCACCACCACCGCCCTTATCCTGCTCCCCCAGCGCTACCTCCTCGGCCAGGTGGGGGACAGCCGGGCCTACCTGCTCCGCGGCGGTCACTTCCTCCAGGTCACGAAGGATCACTCCTACGTGCAGGAACAGGTGGACCTGGGCCTCCTCACGGCGGAGCAGGCGCGGGTCCACCCCTACAGCAACGTGATCACCCGCTGTATCGGCGCCAACGCCGAGGTGGTGCCGGATCTCTACTTCGGCCACCTGCGCCCGGGCGACGTGCTGCTGCTGGCCTCCGACGGGCTGACGGGCATGCTGGAGGACGAGTACCTGGCCCAGATCCTCAAGGGAGAGGGCGGCCCCCAGCAGTGGGTGGACCGGCTGATCAACGAGGCCAATCGCCGGGGCGGACTCGACAACATCACGGCCATCATCATTCGGATCGAGCCCGAGCCTCCGGCGGCCTAGTCGCTGGGGGTGGGACAGGGGTCTCGGGGCGGCCGGCGAGCCGCCCCGCTGCTTTTCCCGGCGGGAATGGCGCGATATGAAACATGTCGGATGGTTTGGCCGTTGTCCCCGGCATGCATACCCTGAATGGCGCCTCGATCCTGGCCGGCTTCGCTACCCTCCGGTCCAATCCCCTTCGCACCACCCTCTCCACTCTCGGCGTCGTGATCGGCGCGGCCGCACTGGTCGCGGTGCTGGCGCTGGGGGATGGCATGGAGCGGTTCGTCCGGGAGCAGATCGCCCGCTCCACCGATGTGCAGTCGATCCTGATCGCCTCCAAGACCTCGATGACCATTGATGGCCAGACCTTTCCGGTCGACGGCTATCCGATCTTCACGCCCGAGGATGCCGCGGCGATCGTCGCGGCCATCCCGGGCGCCGACCAGGCGACCCTCACCGTGAGCGGCCGCTCCAGGATCTCGGGGGCGGGTGGGACGCTCGAAGAGGTCGGCATCGCGGCCACCCTGCCGAGCCTGGCGGACCAGGTCGGACTCGGCTTTGCCGCCGGGCGGTATTTCACCGCCGCCGAAGCCGACAGCAACAGCGCCGTCGTGGTCCTGAGCCACGCCATGGCCCGCCGGCTGACCGGCCTCAAGCCGGAGGAAGCGGTGGGGGCCACGGTCCGCGTCCGCGAACGGGACCGGCGGCTGGTCGGCGTGCTCGCGCCGGTCGAGGGAGAGCAGGTCGGCGCCGCCTACATCCCGATCCAGGGCGTGGGTGATGCCCTGGCGCCCACCCCGAAGCCGCGGGCGCCCACGCTCGTGCTCCGGGCGCGGACCATCGAGGACGTCACCCCGGTGCAGGAGGGGGCGGAGCGATGGCTCGCATCCCGCTACGGCGCCGAGTGGAAGCGGGTGGCCCGGGTCGAGACCAACCGGAAACAACTGCAGGACGTGGAGCAGGGCATGATCCTGTTCCGGTTGTTCATGGGGGCAATCACCGGCATCTCCCTGCTGGTCGGCGGGATCGGGATCATGAACGTACTGCTGGCCTCGGTCACGGAGCGGACCCGCGAGATCGGGGTGCGGAAGGCGGTCGGCGCGAGCCGCTGGGACATCCTGGTGCAGTTTCTGGCCGAGTCGGTCACGATCTCCGGGCTGGGAAGCGCGCTCGGCGCGGCGGTGGGGCTGGCGGGGGCGTTTGGCATCACCTGGCTGATGCGCCAGGAGACTGAGGCACAGGTCTACGCGGCATTCACCTGGGGCACCGTGCTGGTTTGTGCCATCGCGGCGCTGACGGTGGGCCTCATCTTCGGCCTCTACCCCGCGCTCCGAGCGTCGCGGTTGTCACCGATCGATGCGATCCGGCATGAGTAGGGGCGGGGGGGCCACGGGGGTGAAGCAGCCGCTTCGCCCCGGCGCCGGGCAGCGGGCCTAGATCTCGTCCGCGATCGCCGCGAGGTGTTCCTCCCGGTGCCAGGCCCAGCGCAGGATCGTGAGTTCGCCGCGCAGGGCCCGGTACTCCTCTTCCTCGTGCAGCACCATCTCGAGTGCCAGCCGCGCTTCCGGGTAGATGGTGACCAGGGCGCGATCTACGTTGTCCAGCGGGGCCCGCACCAGGCGCGAGCGGGCGAAGTGGTGCAGCGCGTTCTGCGGCCCGCCGACCGCCTGCAGCCAGTCCACGGCGCCCTGCACCGTGCCGGCATCACCGCCCAGCGGATTCAGGTGCGGCAGGATCAGGGCCGCGGCAGCGCGGCCGTCGGGGCCAGAGAGGAGGGCGCGGGTCTCGCCGCCATTGTGCTGCTCCACTCGTGACCCCTCGGGGATCGCGTCCTCCAGGCAGCCCACCCACATCGCCCATTGTTCGTTCTCGTCCTCGGCACGGATCAGCTCCGCCGACTGTACCTGCTCCCGGGCCAGCGCGAGCTCGCCCCCCGCCGCCAGCGGAATGGTGACGGCCGGCCGGCGGCTGAGCCGCCAGGCGGCGGTGGCCATGGCGCCGGCGTATGCCAGCCCGCCTATGGGACCGAACATGCCGGTCAGGACCGGCCCCGCGAGGGCGAGGGCAGGAAACGTCATGGCCCGCGCCACGCGCCTGGGACCCGCCAGCCGGTGGCGGCGGGAGAGCGTCTGGCCGTAGCGCCAGGCGGCGAATTCCGGCAGCACCGGCTTGCCAATCCGCACCAGTTCGAGCCCGCTCCGCAGCCGCGCCAAGCCAATCTCGGCGGTCGAGACCCGGACCGGGGAATCGCGAAACCGCCGTTCGCAGGCTTCGATGGCTTCCCAGCGATCGTCGAGCGGCGTGAGGTTCCACCGCCCGCAGGCGCCGCAGACCACCCAGAAGCGGCCATGCGCCGCGTCAAAGGCAAGCCGCTGCCCGACCTGGCAGGTTTCGATCTCCTGGTTCTGGCCAAGTGGAAGACGGCAGAAGAAACAGTCGGCGAGCAGATGGCGCCTCGAGGGGGGAGCCATCCCGATGTTGGGAGATCACGGCCCGGGCCGCAAGAGCGCCGGCGACACGCTCATGCTGCTGTCATCCTCATGTAATGGAACGGGCTCCGTCCTCGACCCGGACGGGGTGAATTCCCTGCTGCAGCCGGGCCAGCTCGAGGATCCGCTCGAGCACCGCGTCTCGTTCCGCCTCCTCCATGGGGACCGACTCGCCCCGACCGGGACCGACCCACTCCGTGAGGCTGGATCGATACACCCGGTGCCCCTGGGTGTAGGTCCAGATCAGGTAAGCCGTGCGCCCGGACCTGCGATAGATCAGGGTCTCTCCCCGAATGTCCACCTGCAGCGATTCGTCGGCCGTTTGTCCCGGAGCCTGCGGCACGGTGCGGGGACGAGGCGCATCGTGCTGCGTACGGATCTCGTCCATCGAGGGCAGCGGTGGCGGGGGGATGGGCGGCGTGAGGATGAAGAAGTGACCGGTCCCGTCGGTGATCTCCAGATGATTGAGGGAGCTGGCGCGGGTGCGCACCACCAGCCCCTCGAGCGCATCGGGGCCGGACTGAAGACCCTGCGCCAGCATGACCTGCTCGCCGATCGGCGGCGCGGGGAAACCGCCCCCGACCGTGGCGATGCTGTTGCCGGCGTCGAGCTCCCGGTCGAGGAGCCGGCGCAGCGCCGCGGGGAATCGCTCGATCAAGGCCCGGAACTCCCGCGGCACGTCCGGCGGCATCAGCGGCCCTGAGGCGGGCGCCCCGCGCGCCTGGCCGCGAGGGCGGCGGTGAAGGCCTGGTAGCCCGCGGTGTCGTAGATCCCGTCGTCGCTCAGCCCGGCCAGGATGGTGTCGAGGCTCTCGCCGGTGGGGGTGCGATAGTCATCCGGCACGCCCCGCTCGAGCAGGAAGCGCGCCATGTCCCACTGCTGGGTGGAGGCCATGTGCATGAGCCCGTTCCAGCCCGGCCGGTCGCCGCGGCGGTCCACCACCGCGAGGTCGGCGCCGTGCGCCGCGAGGATCTCGAGCTCCGGCAGGTCCATGTAGGTGCTGAAGAGCAGCGGCCGCTGCTCGTGCTTATCGGTGGCGTTGGGATCCGCGCCGGCCTGGAGCAGGAGCCGCAGCGTCTCCCGTGCCTCCGGGGTATTGCCTCCGATCATGTACTCCAGCAGCTCCTTGTCGGGGCCGAGGATGTCGGCGTCGGGCCGTGCCCCGGCATCGAGCAGCGCCTTGACGCCGGCGACATTCGCCTCGGTCGGCCCGTTGCTCAGCACCTGATCCACCGCAAAGCCGAGGATGGTGAGGTCCATCGAGTTCCGGGCGGCGAAGTCGAGGGTCGCGCCCCGGGTGAGCTCCTGCACCCGGGGGGCGTCGCCGGCGCGGAGCGCCCGGGCGATGTCGGTCAGGATCGGCTGGGCGTAATGCAGCCGGCGCTGGTCCCGGATCGAGCGCGAGAGGCCGGAGCTGAAGTCGCCGAGGAAGTTCCGGGCCAGCATCCAGAAGGGAATCCCCGCGATCACGAACCCGGCGATCAGCCCCGCCTTCGACCCGGTGCGCGTGGCCCAGAAGAGCAGCGCGCCCACGGCGAGGATTACCGGGGTGAGCACCAGCCCGAAGCCGGTGGCCATGCCGCGGCCGGCGGCATCGTCCCCCATGTTGCGGGTGACGAGGAGCATGACGACGAGGACAGCGTCGATCCCGAAGAAGATCCAGGCGGCCGTGACCAGCAGCTTCATCGGGGCCGGGTGCTGGGGAGCAGGGCGTGGTGGCCCAGGCGGGTCTCGAGTTCGCGGGGGCTCATGGCGACCAGCTCCCGGGCGTCGGTCAGGTCCCGGGAGACCGGCGAGGCCGTGAAGATCCGGAGCCGGCGGGCGCTGCGGTAGAGCTCGTCGGCCACGCGGGGCAGGCCGAACTGGCCGGCGACGCCCTCTCCGGTGAGCCGTTCCACCGCGCCGGTCCGGGTGCGGAGCGGCAGGTCCACGGCAAGCATGGAGGGATTGGTGGGGAAGTCGAACAGCAGCTCACCCGGCCGGAGGCCGAGCTCGGCGGCGAGCTGATCCTCCACCCGCTCCAGCAGGTCGGGCTGGGCCCGGGCCCAGGGCTCGGTCTCATCCGGGACCTCGCTGGCGGGGAGGTCGAGGGCCCGCTTGTAGAGCCGGCGGGCCGGGACGGCGCGGGCCAGGCCGGTGCGATCCACCGCAGACAGCCGCTCGGTAAGGCCATCGTCGGTGGCGTCCGCCACCTCCTGGTGGGTCAGGACCCCGTCCCGGACGGCGGCCCGGACCGCGCGCTTGAACATGCAGGTGGCGCTCCGCACCGCATGGTGCCAGTAGACGTTGCGGTACATCTGGTACTTGGCGAAGAGCAGCGACTCGAGGGCGCTAATCCCCTTTTCCTGGACGCCGAGCTCGAGGTGCCCGCCGCCGGTGTCGATAAGCGTCAGCGAGGCGAGCAGGCGGTCCACGTCCACGGCGCCGTAGGGGACGCCGCACATCCGGGCGTCGCGGCTCAGGTAGTCGATCTTGTCGAGGTCGAGGGAGCCGGAGATCAGCCCCTTGAGCGGGCTCGGGCTCCGGCCGGTGATGAATTCGCCGATCCGGGTGCCGAGCGCGGGCAGCCCGGTCTCCGCCAGCAGGGGGGCGAGCGGCGCGCGGCCCAGGCGGGCGACGCCGAGCTGCTCATGGTGGGGAAACCCGGCCTCCTCCAGGGCGTGGGAGAAGGGGTAATGCCCGATGTCATGCAGCAGGGCCGCGAGCCGGGCGGCCACCTGCTGCTCCTCGGGGATGCCCGCGAGTTCGCCCCGCTCGCTGAGGGCGGTGAGGGCTCGCCGGGTCAGGTGATAGGCGCCGAGGGCGTGTTCGAAGCGGGTATGGGTGGCGCCAGGATAGACGAGGAAGGCGTGGCCGAGCTGGCGAATGTAGCGGAGCCGCTGCATCGGGGCGGTGTCGAGCACCGTCGTGGTGAGCGGATCGAGTCGGATGTTGTCCCAGAGGGGGTCACGGATGACGTCGAAGTCGCCCATGGGGCGGGAAGGTAGCAGGAGCGGAGGGGAGAGACGAGGGCTGGGAAACGCAAGGGCGGTCAGTTGGTCGGGCGGTCGGGCGCCACCGTGCCCCCCGATCGCCCAATCGCCCAATCGCCCAATCGCCTAATCGTCTTCCGTCTCGTGGGCCAGCTTCCACTCCTCCGGTGAGCGCCACAGGCTCGAGAGCAGCAGTTCCCGCATCAGGATGAATTCCTTGGGGATCCGGTCGTACAGCCGCTCGAACAGCTCCTGGTGGCCGAGGACCTCGAGCTTCCAGGCCTCGCGGGGGACGGACATGAGGTCCCGGAAGGTCTCGGGACTGAAGTCCTCGAGGCCGGTCCAGTCCATGTCCTCGTAGCGCGGCATCCAGCCGAGGGGACTCTCGGTCGCGCCGCCCTTCCCGCGGACCCGATTGAAGATCCACTTGAGCACCCGCAGGTTCTGGCTGTAACCCGGCCAGATGAAATTCCCCTCGGCGTCCTTGCGGAACCAGTTGACGCAGAAGATCCGGGGCGGGTCCACGATGTGCCGGCCCAGCTGCAGCCAATGGTTGAAGTAGTCGCCCATGTGGTAGCCGCAGAAGGGCAGCATGGACATCGGGTCCCGCCGGACCTGGCCCACCTGCCCGGTGGCGGCCGCGGTGGTCTCGGAGCCGATCGTCGCGGCCGTGTAGACCCCGAAGTTCCAGTTGACCGCCTGCACGACCAGCGGGACGAGCGAGGCGCGCCGGCCGCCGAACAGGAACGCGCTGATGGGCACGCCGGCGGGGTTCTCCCATTCCGGGTCCATCGAGGGGCACTGGGACGCGGGGGCGGTGGCCGGGCGGGGGGGTTACCCCCTCGCCGGGCACCGGTGGGGGCCGGGGCCGGGGGGGGGGGTACCGGTGTTGTGGGGGGGGGCGGCTTGCCGCCCCGAGGCCGGGGTCCAGGGTTGGCCCTGCC
>JANRJZ010000023.1:0-2687 GCA_033763675.1 Gemmatimonadota bacterium | reverse complement strand
CCACGGCCCCGGACAGCTCCGGCCCCTGCCGAAGAGTAATGCGCCGGGCCACCCAATCGGCCAGGAGCCGCCCCTGCTGGTCGGGCCGGGTCTCTCCGCCGAGGATGGTCGCGGCCGCGGCGGCCAGGGAGCCATCATCGGCCAGGAGCGGTTCCGCCACCGGGAACTGGTACGGGAGGGTATCGGACGTTGCAGAGTCCGGAATGACCAGCGTATCGCCGTGCCACCCCTGCCAGCCCCCGGTCAGGCCCGCAGGCAGGGCCGGCAGCGGCCGCCGGCCCGCCAGCGATGCGACGGCGCGAAGCTGGGGGCGCCGGTCCGGCGCTCCGCCGCCATCGAGGAAGTCGGGCGCCGCGGCGGAGGTGTCCCAATGGGCCGGCGGGAGGAGCCGGAAGTTCGTCTGCACCAGTTCGAAGGCCGACCGCTCCTGCACCATGCCGAAGGGGTGCACCACGCGGACCGTGAGGCCGGTCCCGTCCACCCAGCGGGCGATCGGGAGTCCCTGCGATTCCCCCTCCAGCCGCCAGGCCCGAACCGTGTCGCGGTGGGCCACGGTCCAGCGCCGCAGGTTGTCCGAGAACTCCGCGCTGTCCGGCACCGTGAACAGGGATTCCGCCGTCACCTGCAGCCGCTCCACGCGCAGCTCGTGGTCCAGCGGATCAAAGACCTCGAGGTTGAGCTTGTCCCCCGTGCGGGGGATGCCCCGGGACACCAGCACCAGGGGAATCGCGCTCGGCAGGATGACGGGCCGCCGCAGCGCCAGGCGGATGGTGTCCGGGGCCCCCTCCGCGGGCAGCATGATTTCGCGCAGCAGGGTGTCGCCGAGTACCGCGCCGGTGGAGGTGACCCGGCCCTGTTCCGTGAGCAGGTCGGTCTGCCAGCGGAGCAGTTGCAGCCGGCGGGAGTAGATCGCGACCACCCGTTCGCTGGTGCGCCGGGGAGCGGCACTGTCGGCGGAGGGCAGGTCCAGCGTGGTGAGGCTCACCACCCGCAGGCTGTCCCCCACGGTATCCACGGCAATCGACGCGAGCCCGACCTGCCGCTCCCCCAGGCGGACGGCCTGGAAGGCGGATCCCGGTGGGACCGGCCAGCTGGTGGCCGTTTCCGCGGGGCCGCGGCCGGCGAGGTACTCCCGCTGGACCAGCCAGCCGAGGGTCCCCACCCACAGGAGAATGATGACGCCGGCCAGGGTACGGCGGTTCATCGCGCCCCATTCCCCAGGTAGGGGGCCAGCGCCTCGCGCTGTTCCGGCCGGTCGATCACCACCTGCAGCTCCGCGGGGAATCCGGTCGCGCCGGGCCGGTCCCGGAAGGTCTCGACCAGTGCCAGCGCTGCTTCCTCATCCGGGAGCGCGAGGCCCGAGAGCGCGGCCCCGACCGTGGCGAGCTGCCACCCCTCCGCCCGATGCCAGGCGGAGGCCAGGGCCCGGCGCACGGTCTCCCGGGTGACGGGTCGATCGACGCCCTGCACCACGAGGTGCAGCACGAACTCCGAGGGGAGGTTGCCGCCGCCGGTGATCACCGCCGCCCCGACCTCGAGCGGCGCCTGGAGCCGACGGTGCACCGCGCCCCGTTCTCCCGCCGCATCGTCGAGGTCCCGACTGACCGCCCCGACCGGGCCGAGCCCGTCATCGGCGGCGCGGACAACGGCATCCACCGCCAGCTCGAAGAGGGGGCGCTCCACTACCCGGATCATGTGTCGCCCACCTCGCGGGCGCGGCGATACATGGCCTGGGCCTCCTCGGGGCGGGACAGCCGGTCCAGCACCCGGCCCAGCAGCCGGTAAGTCCGGCCATGATCCGGCCCCAGCTGGGCCGACTGCTCCAGGGCGGCGCGGGCCCCGGGGAGGTCCCCCGCCTGGTTGAGGGCCTCGCCGAGGTAATAGAAAGCGGTGGCGTTGGTCGGTTCCAGCGCGATGGCCCGCCGCAGCGCCTCCGCCGCCTCCTTCGGCACCCCCTTGCGCCAGAGGACGAGGCCCAGGGTGAGGTGCGCCGGGGCATGCTCGGGAGCCAGGCGGAGCGCACGGCGGAGGTCCTGCTCCGCTTCGGGGTGGCGCTTGAGCCGCCCCAGGATCGCGCCGCGGGACACCAGCATGTTCACGTCGTCGGGGACGGCGCGGAGGGCGGCAGTCAGCTGCTCCAGTGCTTCCGCCGGATCCCCGGTGGTTTCGAGCAGCGCGGAGAGGTTGTTGCGCGCGGTGGTATGCCCCGGGTCCACCGAGAGGAGTTCGCGGTAGCGGTGGATGGCCTCGCTGACGCGCCCCCGGCTGGACGCCTCCACGGCGCGGCGGTACAGGCGCTCGGCGGGAGACTCGTCGGTGCGCGGGTCGGTCGCGACGAGGTCGTCCTGGGGCAACTCCGCCGCGAAGGGGCGGAGGGGATAGCCGTGATCCGGGACCTCCGGCGCGGCATCGCCGGCCAGGCCGGCCGTGCCGAAGAACTCGTCCGGCAGCCCCTCGAGGCCAACCGCGCGGCTTCGGTAAGTAGTCATCACGGGGAAGGACTCGGCGGTTGCTGGGAGTAAGGTGAGCGCGACCCCAATAATAGCCTTGTCCCGCGCGGCATTCACCCGTCGCCGCGCCCCGTGTTTCGCCGTTGCCGTGGCTACGGTATAGTTGGCGGCAATGCCTCCCGCCCTCCGCACCGCCCCTCCGTCCGATCCCGCTCGCGCCGACCGGCTGGCCCGGGT
>JANRJZ010000022.1:0-6857 GCA_033763675.1 Gemmatimonadota bacterium | reverse complement strand
CCTCGCGCAGCCCCTGCTCGATGAAGCCCGCGACCTTCCGGTCGTCTTCCACCACGAGGATTTTCATGGTTGCCAACCTATTCCGGGCGGATGAATCCCCATGAAACCGATCATGAAGACTTGCTCAGATTATACCGGATGGGCCGGAAGCTGCAAGACAAAACACCCGCCTCCGGCGGGGCTCACCTCGGCTCGGAGTTCGCCCCCGAGCAGCCGGGCCAACCGGCGGCTGAGCGGCAGCCCCAGGCCGCTGCCCTTGCCGTCTTCCGCCTTGGTCTGGTAGATGTCGAAGATCCGCTCGAGGTCGTCCGTCGGCACGCCCGGGCCTTCGTCCTCGATCCGGAAGAGCACGTCCCCCCCGGCGCGCTCGACCGACACGACCACGGTGCTGTTCCCGGGGGTGTGACGAATGGCGTTGGTGAGCAGGTTCACCAGGATCTGCTCCACCCGATGAGGGTCGGTGCTGCAGGGCAGGGACGCGGCGGGCACCCGGGCCGTGAGCTTCACCCCCTTGGCCTCCGCCGCCGGGGTCATCCGGGCGATCGCCTGCCGCGCCACGGTGCCGGACTCGACCTCGCGGATCACCGGCTTCAGGCGGTCTTCGTCCAGCCGGGAGAGGTCGAGCAGGTCGTTGATCAGGCTGATCGCCTGTTCGGCCGAGTCCAGTACCTCGAAGGCCGCCCGGGGGACGGTCCCCGGATCCTTGCGGCGGACCAGCATCTCCGCCCAGCCGTAGACCGCCGCGAGCGAGTTTCGCAGCTCATGGTTCACCATCGCGAAGAAGTGCTCCCGCGACCGCTGCAGCTGCTGCACTTCCTCCAGCAGCCGCGCGCTTTCCTCGTGCAGCCGGGCGTTCTCGATGGCCGCCGCCGCCTTCGTGGCGAGCAGGGTGGCCAGGTGCTCATCCTGCTCAGTGAACTCGTCGGCGCCGATCTTCTCGGTGAGATAGAGGTCCCCGAGTACGCCCCGCTTGCTCACGATGGGGACGCCGAGGAAGGAGTGCATCGGCGGGTGGTGGGGTGGAAAGCCGTGGCGCTCGGGGTGCCGGCTGAGGTCCGGCATCCGGATGCTTTGTCCCTTGTGGATCACGAGGCCCAGGACGCCGTGGCCGCGTGGCAGCGCACCAATCCGCGCCCGTTCCTCGGCGGTGACGCCGTGGGTGGTGAAGCTGGCCAGGGTGCGCCCATCCGGGGCCAGCATGCCCACCGCTGCATAACGGGCCCCGATCAGCTCCGGTGCCAGGTCCGCGACCCGTTGCAGCACCCCTTCCAGCGACAGCTCCCCGATGAGGCTGGGCTCGGCCGCGACCAGCCGTTCCAGTCGCTCGGGGAGGTCGTGGGCGTCCATTGCGGGGGCGGGAGATGGCTCGGTCATCGCAGCTAATTCTACTGCCCCCATGAGGTTCCGGCGACCTGCCAGATTCCGCGCCATTTCACGCTCGCTTCATGCCCGGACCGATACCCTCCCTGTGAGCCTCGGGAGGGGCTGGCATGCACCTGCACCATATCATCGCGGCGGCGGACGACTCCGAGGCGGGGCGGGCCGCGATCCACGCGGCCGTCCACCTGGCGGGGCCATGCCGGGCCAGGGTCACCGTGCTCACGGTGGCACCCGCCACCGCGAGCCGGGTCGCCGGCCGGTTGCAGGAAGATCGGCTGCGCGGGGCGACGCAGGCGGCCGTTCGGGCCTGGCCCGGCGCGCCGACGGTCCTGGTCGAGTTCACGGTGGGCCTCCCCGGCATCGAGATCGGGCGCTATGCCGAGGCGCATGGCGCGGACCTGGTGGTGCTGGGCCGCAAGCAGCGCACCAGCCTCCACCGCCTCCTCCTGGGAGATACTGCGGATTCCGTGGCTCGCCGGAGCGGCGTCCCCTGCCTCTTTGTGCCTGCCGGCGCCTCGCCGCCCTCCCGGGTGCTCGTGGCGCTTGACGGCACCGAGCGAGGGCTCGCGGTGCTGGTCGCGGCCATGGACTTCACCCGGGACACCGGCGGCCGCCTTCGCGCGGTGAGCGTGGAGCCGGCCTATGAGAATGAAAAGGATGCCCCGCGGCTCCTCACCAGCCGGAGTGCCCGGCTGCTCGCCGCCGTGAACGAGATCAGGCTCCAGGCGAATGCCGGTCTCGACGTCTGGGACGCGCCGGTTCAGGCCGAAGCGTGGCCTCCGGTGGCAATTCATCGGGGCGGGGTAGTCGAGGAGGTGGTCCGGGAAGTCACCGCCACCTCCGCCGACGTCCTGGTGATCGGGTATCATCGGGGAGGCCCCGCGGGTATCATCGAAGCCGGCAGCGTGGCCAGGCGGCTGATCCACGAGGCACCTTGTTCGGTGCTCACCATACCCTTGTGAGGTGCGCATGCTGACGACCGTCCTCCGTTGGACCGCCCGGGTGGCCAGCGTCGCCATCGCGATCGCCTTCGTCCTGTTCTGGTGGCACAGTCCTCCACGGCTGCCGGACCTGCCCGTCAATCTTCGCTGGCAGCTGGGCCTCATGACGTCGGGGGTGCTGGGTTTGCTGCTCGGCATCTGGAAGCCGCTCGTGGGCGGGGCCGTGGCTGGCGTCGGGTTTCTGGGCTTTCTCCTGATCGAAGGGCTCCACCTGCAGCGCTTTCCATATATCCCGGCGGTGTACGTGATGCTGCTGCCGGCGCTCCTCTACCTCCTGGTCGGCGTCCGCCGCCCCGTCCCCACAGCCTGAGGACCCTCACGATGCGTGCATGGCAGATCGGGGCGGCGCTGCTGCTCCTCACTCCCGCCGGTCCCCTCGCGGCGCAGGCGGAGCACCGCGGGCACCTGGCGGCCGCGGCGGCCGACACGGTCGCCGACCGGCTCGACAGCCTGGCCCAGGCGCTGCGTTCCGCCCGGGGGGAGCGGCGTCTCGCGACCATGGCGGAAGCGCTCGCGGTCCTGCTCGATCACCATGCGGGGATGCGGCGGGAGATGGGCCAGCATAAGATGCAGCAGGGCGGGATGGCAAACAGTGGCGGGGCCGGGAAGGCGGGGATGGACTGCGCCATGATGCGGCCCGACAGCGCGGCCACTGCGGCGCCGAAGCACAATCACTAGCGGGTCCACTCTTCCGGGGAGGCGGCGATTCTCACTCCACTTGAGACGGCCGCCGGCCTCGCCGTTGCCGGGCTGGTGGGCCTGGCCGTCGGAATCGAGCGTGAGTGGTCAGGGCATGCGTCCGGTCCGGACGCCCGATTCGCCGGCGCCCGGACCTTTCTTTTGCTGGGGCTCCTCGGCGGATTGGCCGGCCACCTGTCCCAGCGGGGGGATCCGCTCGCGGGCAGCGCCCTCCTGCTCGGGGGCGCCGCGCTGGCAATTGCCGCCTTCCTCGCGGCCGCACGCCGTCCACGGGAAGACGCCATTGACGGTACCACCGAGGCCGCCGCCTTGGCGGTGCTCGGGCTGGGCTTCGTCGCCGGGTTGGGGGAGCTCCGCCTCCCCGCCGCTACCGGGGCGGTGATCGTCCTCGCCTTACGCGAGAAGTCCACCATTCAGCGTTTCGTGCACCGGCTCGGCGAGGTCGAGCTGCGCGCGGCCTTCCAGTTCGCCGTGCTGGCGCTGGTCCTGCTCCCCATCCTGCCCGAGGGTCCCTACGGGCCTTTGGGTGGTGTCCGTCCCCGCGAGTTGTGGCTGGTGGTACTGCTCGTCAGCGGACTCAACTTTGCCGGGTATGTGGCCCGCCGCGCCATCGGCGAGACCCAGGGGACGGCGGTCGCCGGCACCCTCGGCGGCCTGATCTCCTCCACCGCGGTGGCGCTCAGCTTCTCGCGCCAGAGCCAGGACCGAGACCGCGCGGGGGCGCCACTTGCGCTCGGGGTGCTCGGTGCCTGCACCCTGCTGCTCCCCCGGCTGCTGCTGCTCAGCCTCACCCTCCGGCCGGCGCTGGTCGGGGAACTGCTGCCGTTCTTCCTGCCGCCCCTGGTGACGGGCGCCGGCCTGCTCGGTGCCGGATTCCTCCGGTCCCGCGGAGCCGCCGACGGCGCCATCGGGCCCGCCAGCCGGAGTCCGCTCCGGCTCGGTTCGGCCATCCTGCTGGCGCTGGGCTTCCAGGCGGTGCTGATGGCCATGGTCTGGGTGCAGCAGAGCCTGGGACGGATGGGCGTCCTTGCCTCGAGCGCGCTCCTGGGCCTCACCGACATGGATGCGCTGACCCTCTCCATGACCCGGCTGGCGTCGGATCCGATGCAACTCCGGACCGCCGCCACCGCGATGGCGATCGGCGTCGTGGCCAACACCATCCTCAAGCTGTCCGTCGTGCTGGTCCTCGGGCGAGGGGGATTCCGCTGGCGGGCGGGACTCGCCCTCCTGACGCTCCTCCTGGCCAGCGGCCTCGGGCTCTGGCTCGGCGTCACCCGTGCGTGACGCGTCATAGTATCTTCATGAAGGGTTTCGCCGCCGCTTCAGCAACTCCTCATGCAGCCGGCGCCAGTTTGGAGCCGAGACACCACTTGCTCCGGGAGGCCGCCATGTCGCAGGCCATGTTCCGTTCCCTCTATGTGCCCCTCGATGGCTCGCCCTTCGCGGAGCAGGCCCTCCCGCTGGCGGCGGAGATTGCCCGCCGATCCGGCGCGCTCCTGCAATTGGCCCTGGTGCATCACCCGGTGCCCGCCCTCGCCACAGCGCTCGAGGTCCCCGAAATCGAGGCGCAACTGGACCAGGAGTCGCGGGCCCGGGAGCAGGTGTACCTCGACGGGATCGTGGAACGGGTGCGGGCCACGGCCAATGTGCCGGTGACCGCGGCGCTGCTGGATGGCCCGGTCGCGGATTCCCTCCAGACCCATATCGAGCAGAGCGGTGCGGACCTCGTCATCATGACGACCCACGGGCGCGGCCCGGTGAGCCGGTTCTGGCTGGGCAGCGTCGCGGACCAGCTCATGCGCCGACTGCACCTCCCGATCCTGCTCCTGCGCTCGGGCCCCGGGTGTCACACGCCATCGGTGCTGAAGCAGATTCTCGTCACCCTGGATGGTTCCGCCTTTGCCGAGCGGGCCCTCGACAGCGCCATGATGCTCGGCCGGCCCTTCGAGGCAGCCTACACGCTCTTCATGGCCATCGAGGTGCCGCTGCCCATCGCCGATCCGTCCGGGCTGATGGTGATCCCGGTGGATCCGGAGGCGGAGAAGAAGGTGGCCGCTGCGGCGCGGGGCTACCTGGACAAGCAGGTGGCCCGGCTCCGGGGGCTCGGCGTTCAGGCGACGGCGCTGGCGGTCGAGGGCCGCCCCGCGGTCGAGGCGATCATCGCCCAGACGGACCGCGGCGGATGCGATCTGGTCGTCATCGCGAGCCATGGCGCGGGCGGGATGGAGCGATTGGTGGTCGGGAGCGTCGCGGACAAGGTGATTCGCGCTTCCACCCACCCGACCCTGGTCGTCCGTCCGCCCAAGGGCACGCGTTGATCGACGATCAGCTCGCCCGGTGGCAGGCCGCCGGCCTGCTCGACACGGCCACCGCCGAGCGCATCCGGAGCTTTGAAGCCGCCCGGGACACCACCTCCGGGCGGTTTCGCTGGCCGGTGGTCCTGGCGCTCGCCGCCGGCGGCCTCATGCTGGCGGCGGGGGCGCTGCTGTTCGTGGCGGCGCACTGGACGGAGCTCTCCCCGAACGGACGCCTCCTGCTGCTGTTCGGGGCGGTTGCGGCGTTTCACGTGGGCGGCGCCGTCAGCGCGCCGCGCTTCGGGCCCCTCGGTTCCACCCTGCACGCGGTCGGGACCGCCGCCTTGGGCGGCCTCATCTTCCTGGCGGGGCAGACCTTTCACCTGGAGACCAGCTGGCCGCAGGGCTTTCTGCTCTGGGCCATCGGCGCCTGGGCGGGATGGCTGTTGCTGCGCGACTGGCCCCAGGCGCTGTACGCGGCCCTGCTCACCCCGATATGGCTGGTGGGGGAATGGGCGCACCTCGCGGAGGGCTTCGGCCACGTCACGCCGGCGGTGCCCCTGGCGGGGTTGCTGCTCCTGGCGTTCGCCTACCTGCACGCGCCACCGCCGGAGCGGGCCGGGCGTTCCGCGGCGCGCACCACGCTGGCGGTGGTCGGGGCGGTGACGCTGCTGCCGCTCGCCATCGCCTTCCGACTGGCGCTCGGTGAGTCGGGGCCGTGGAATCCGGAGGCCGGTTCCACGGCCTTCCGAACGATCGGCTGGACCCTGGCGCTGGGGTTGCCGCTGGTCACCGCCTGGCTCCTCCGCGGCAAGGCGGCATGGCTCACCGCCGCCGGGGGGCTCTGGGTCCTGGCCGGCGTGCTGCTCGGCCGCCATCCGGGTGCCTGGGTCTTCCTCTGGGGCGGGCTCGGGGCCGCTGGCGTGGCCGCCTCGGGCGTGTACGAGGGGAGCCGGCTCCGGATCAACCTCGGACTGGCAGGGTTCGCCCTCACGGTGCTGCTCTTCTACTTCTCGTCGGTGATGGACCGGCTGGGCCGTTCCGCGAGCCTGCTCGTCGGGGGAGCCCTGTTCCTGGGCATCGGCTGGGGGCTGGAACGGGTGCGTCGACGGCTGGTGGCGGGTCTCGAGGCGCCGGCGCCGTGATGACATCCCGACGGGGACTCTGGCTGCTGGCCGTGCAGCTGCTGCTGGGCCTGCTCGTGGTGGGGAAGTTCGCCGCGGACCGGAGCTCGTTGCCCCGGGTCTGGGCTCGTACCGTCCCCGTGGATCCCAGCGATCCGCTCCGCGGCCGGTATGTCCGGCTCTGGCTCGACGCCGAAGACCATCGGGCCGCCGGCGATTCCACCGCCGGCGTGGAGTTCTTTGCCCGGGACGGCGTCCTCGCGGTCCGGCCCGCGCGGGGCGGGCGCGGCGTCCGGGGGCGGGGGCCCGCGCCCCCCGGGGCGGCGGGGGGGGGGGTCTGGGCACCGGGCGCCAATTTC
>JANRJZ010000021.1:0-7892 GCA_033763675.1 Gemmatimonadota bacterium | reverse complement strand
CCGGCTCTGGCAGCGGAGTTCCCCGGGTCGCTCCACGTCCGTACCCTCGGTCTGGGTGGCGCTCCCGATCACCAGGTCTGGGAAGCCGCCATCCTGCAACAGGCGATTCTGGTGACTCGGGATGAGGATTACCGCCACCTGAGCATTCGCCGAGGCGCCCCACCGAAGGTGGTCTGGCTCCGGCTGGGCAACTGCACGACCGCAGAGGTGCGCTCCCTCCTGCTGGCACGCCTGGAAGACATCCGCCGCTTCGCACACGACTCGGAAGCGACCTTTCTCGCGCTTGGTTGATCGCGCCGCTGGTGGGTGAGGCCTGCTGGAGAGGGACGCCCTACCACGCCATCCCGAGCCCGATGGTCAGCGTCGGCAGGGTGGTCCACCCATCCGTGGTCTTCACCGCGAAACCATGCACCCGTGCCTCCAGGCGGGGGTGTCCGACGCCAGCGACGCGAGGGAAGGTGACGGCGGCGCCGTGGCCCTCCGCCAGGGCCGCTTGTCGCCGCTGGTACTGGCGCTTATCGTGGAATGGGGCCAGCAGCATCAGGCGGAGCTGCTCGACAACTGGGATCGCTTGCAGCGGGGCCAGCCGCCCGTCCCCGTCCCACCACTGGAGTAGTGACATGGATGTGGACCTGCCGCCGGGCATGCCGTTTCCACGCGTCACGGCCGTGGAGGTGATCCCGCCCTATCGCCTGCACTTGAGTTTCGAGGACGGAACGGAGGGGGAGATTGACGGTTCGCGTTGGTTGCGCCGCGAGCCTCCCGGCGTCTTCGGCCCGCTGCGCGATCCGGCCATATTCGCCAAGGTTCGGGTTCAGCACGAGCTGGGGACGATCACCTGGCCAGACGACGTGGATCTTTGCCCGGACGTGCTCTATGCACTGGCCCATGGGATCCCGCTGCCCGGGGTGGAGTGACGGCTCGCCCAATCCACTGGGGCCTCGACCTCGAGCCCAGGCCCGTTTCCCGCTTCCCGCTTCCCGTTTCCCGTCAGTACCCTACCCTCGGCGGTGCCGCGGGCGCTACCGCATCCCCGCGGCCTTTACCACCTCCATGGCGAGCCCCGAGGCGGTGGCCTCGGTGAGCCCGCCGGCGAGCACCTGCGGCACCCCCATGGACTCCACGTCCACCCGGTAGGAGATGGCGTTGAGGCGGGCGCGGTGGATCTGGCCCACGGCGACGCCGATGGGGGTAGGGGTGTTGCGGACGGTGACGGTGATCGTCTGTTCGTCGCCGGTCATGTGGTTCCGGACCATGACCCGCTGGACGTCGCGGAGCGGGATGCGGCGGCCGGCGACTTCGATGGCGTCGCTGGAGACGGTGAACCGGGCCGGGGTGCGGTACTGTCGGGCCGCGGGGAGCCGGTGCATGAGGCCGCCGCCGAAGGCCGATGCCATGAGGGAGAAGAACACCGCGACGAACGGGCCGAAGAAGAGCTTCCAGATCCCGTCGGCCGATGCGAAGCCGACGACGAACCCGGCGATGGCGAAGGGCTTGGTGGGCCACCCTTTGGGGAGGGGTTCGGGCTGGACCTCGAACACGACGCCGGAGGGCGTCTCCTGGCGGGTGAATCCGGGCATGCGCTCCTCCATGGGCGGGCGCGCCAACCGAGGGGGAGGCGGGCCGCCGTGACGGTCGGTGGAACGAATTGTGGGGGCGCTCTACAAATACCGCGCGAGGGGGTGGGGCGCTAGATGGGGGGTCGGGGGATGCTGCACGGTGAGTGGACGGATTGCCCTGTCACGCGATTGCTCGTGCGATGTCCTTGCGCTTCGCGCCCAGGTTCAGGAGGGAGCGCACGAGGAGATCCACCGAGACCGTCGGATCAGCGGCCTCCATCTTGGCAACTCGTGATTGACTCGACCGCAGCCGCTGGGCCAGCTCCCCTTGCGTCAACTTCTGCCGCGTGCGCCACTGTCGCAGGCTCTGGCTCAACGCCACCTTCAGTTCCACGAAGGCGGCTTCCTCGGGACTCAGGTCCAGGAACTCCGCCATCGCACCCACCGTCCAGCCGGCTCGGGTGAGTTTGGTGCGCTTGTTGGGCTTCATCGTCTATCCTCCCGTCGCTTCGTCATACCGCTTGAACCGTCGCCGGCAGCTCGCAATCACGTGCTCCGGCGTCCGCGCCGTCTGCTTCGCGAACACCTCCCCAATCACGATCGCGTCCGGGTCGGTCCGATACACAATTCGCCACGTAACCCGGTCATCGGGGACCCGGAGCTCGTGGCAGCGCCGCCCGATTCCCGGCATCGGCCGGGAGTGCGGCAAACCCAAGCCGTCGCCCCGTTGCAGCCGCCGAAGCAGGAGACCGGCTTCCAGCCGGGCTTTCGGCGAGAACGGCGGCGTCCGGATCTCCCCGCGCAGCCAGACGAGGGGCTTGTCGGGGCTGGGTCTCCGTGAAGGGTATGTCAGTGCTGACATTGTCGCAAGGTCCATCCAACAGGTGCATGGATGCAGCCGAAGCGCGGGCGATAGCCAGCTCAGCGCGGGATGCGCAGCAGTCCAGCATGCGCCCGTCGCCCGGAAGCTGGGCCCCTGAGCCGGCGCGCCCATACCCTCGACACACCTGCAGAGAAGCAGGAAAACGTGATTCGCTTATGGACATGCTGGCCTGAGCCTGACCACCCCGCACCCCGCCGGAGCCCCCCATCTTGTCCATCAAGCCCCCGCCACCTCTCAATGGCCCCTACGAGCTGTTCATCCTCGCGCTCTCGACCTTCGCCGTGCTCTCGCTCGCGGTCGAGGCGTTCGTCGGGCTGGACCCCGACACGGTGGCCATCCTCCGGTACGCCGACCTGGTTATCTGCGCCCTCTTCTTTCTGGACTTCCTGTACCCGCTCCGGCGGGCTCCGGATCGTGGCCGGTACCTGGTCACCTGGGGGTGGCTGGACCTGCTCTCGAGCATCCCGGGGATTGCGGCGCTCAGGCTGGGGCGGGCGGGGCGAATCGTCCGCATCGTCCGGGTGCTGCGCGGGCTCCGGTCCACCCGGCAGCTCGTCACCTCCTTCGTGCGCCTGCGGGCGGCCAGCACCTTCTTCGCGGCCGGGTTGGTGGCGCTGGTGGTACTGATCTTCTCCAGTGCGGCGATCCTCCAGTTCGAGACCGGACCGACGGCGAACATCCGGGGCCCGGAGGACGCCATCTGGTGGGCGTTCAGCACCATCACGACCGTGGGGTATGGGGACCGCTACCCGGTCACGACGGAGGGGCGGCTGATCGGGATGCTGCTGATGACGGTGGGGGTGGGGCTGTTCGCGACCTTCTCGGGGTTCGTCGCCTCGTGGTTCCTGGCGCCACAGGAGGCGGAGGAGGAGAGCGAGATCCGGAAGCTGCGGGAAGAGGTGGGGGAGGTGAGGCCTGCTGGAGAGGGGGGCCGGGGGGTTAGGTGGCGCGCGGTACTTACCGCGCGCGCTTCCCCACGCGAGGCCGTGTCTTGGGGTGAGTCGCTGGGCGCTTGGGGCGGCTGATTCCCGCCAGAGCCCTCAGGGCGTCGTTCACAGCTGCGGCAGTGGGGAAGACCGCCGTCAGGTCGGGATCAACGACCACGATCTGTGCGCCTGCCACCCGGGCCGCGTAGGGGTTGCGGCGCCCCCGGCGGAAGTCGTATTCGGGAAGAATGTCATCCGGCGACTGGGCCGGACGGCGCTTAGGCGGGGTCTTCTTCATAGTCTGTGCGTTCGCGACGGGTGGCTTTGCGTGCGCTGATCAGGCGGATGCGGGTGCCGCGTTCGGTAAACATAACTGTCAGCAGCCGTCCTCGCGCGGAGTGGCCGAGGATAGCCAGCCGCAGCTCTCCCAGCGAGTGCCGAGGGTCCGCCACAATCCTGGCCTGCGGATCCCGGAAGACTGTTGCGGCCTCCTCAAACCCCACGCCGTGCTTGGTCAGGTTCGCGACGTTCTTCCGTGGGTCCCACTCGAACTCGGGGGTCATGGCTCGCGAATGTGCGGCGCGTGACTCCCATGACTACAACCTCCCTGCATTTGCAGGTGACAAACAAACGCGGGTCCGATGCCCGGCGTGGAGTGGCGCCGGCCAGCGCGCCATCCCCAGCCCTCAGCGCCTGACCCCCTCTCCGCGGGGGCCGGTAGCAAACCGCCGCGTTATTTCGCTCTTGACAGGATCGTAGATTGGAACCACTTCATCCCACCGGGTCCGTCCTGGCGGCGCCCATGGGCCACGGTTCATGGGCTTCTCATTCCCTGCGGGTTGCCTGACCCGGTCCTCTGCCCGAGATTCCACTCATGACCAAGCCCGTCTGGGACTTTTCCCATCTCTCCCCGGAACAGCGCCTGCAGCTCATCGAGGAGCTGTGGGAGAGCCTCTCCGACGAGGACCTTGGCCCCGTCTCCGCGGAGCTCGCGGCGGAGCTCGACCGCCGCCTGGCCGATCACCACGCCAATCCGGCGGCGGCCCGCCCATGGCACGCCGTCCTCGCGGATCTTCGCCAGCGCCTCAAGTAGGGCGGCGGCATCGCGCCTCTGGGTATCCATGCACCGTGTACTCTTGCCACAAAAACAGGCAGTTCTTGTGGCACTTCTGGCCGGGGAGAGTGAGGGCGCAATTCGCATGTCGCGGGCGCCAGATCTCGCATCCAAGCGCTTGTCGGCACGCTGCAGTCACACTAGCTTGAGATCGCGGTCGGGAGCGGGTTTGCCACGGCGAGCCCCCGCGGGCACCTCAAGGTGCCCGCCCCGATCGCTCTTCATGTCTGGAGTCTACACACTGATCGAGGTGCTGGCCTCCCGGCCCCGCACCGCGATGATCTTCCGGACCAGCACCTCGAGCCCGTAGGGATCACCGTCCTCCTTCAGCTCCCGTAGCGCAGTGTGCAGCACCACCGGGCTCCCGGCGAGATCCATGAGCCGCTGGACCAGTTGCTCCTGTTTGCACGACATCACCACCATCAGGCCCCCCTAGGTGTCGCAGCACTACCCCTTGGCCGCTCCCGCCGGCATCTCATCCCACGTGCGTCCGTCCAGCAGCCGGCCGGCGCGTTTCTTCCGGACCCCGCCCCACTGCTTGAAGAAGAATGGCACGCCGGCGGCGAGGCACTGGTCGCGGAGATCCGTGGCCCACGTCGGGTCCATCGGGCGGGCTCCCGGTCCCGACTCTCCGCCGACGATCACCCAGTCAATCCCGGAGAGGTCGAGCGCCGGGATCGGGCCGAGCAGCGGCTCGAGGGAAAGGAACCGGAGCTGGGAGTTGGTGGCGCGGAGCAGGTCGGCGCGATGCCGGTAGCGGCTGTCTTCGATGCTGACCTCCATCCAGACGTTGTCCGGCCAGAGAAGGTGACGCGCCGTGTCGGCCAGCCGTTCGGCGCGTTTGGTGAGTACCTGGAACCGGTGCCAGTGGGCTGAGCGCAGGACACCGAAGACCTGCTGGATAAAGTGCAGGGGCACCCGGTCGTGGAACAGGTCGCTCATCGAGTTGACGAAGATCACCTGCGGCCGCTTCCAGCGGAGTGGCAGCTCCAGCATCTGGGGCTGGAGGGTGAGCGCGAAGCCGTTACGGTAATTGGGCTGGCCCATTGCGAGGAGCCGCTCGGCCATTCGTTCGGCATAGCAGTGCTTGCACCCCGGGCTCACCTTGGAGCAGCCGGTGATCGGATTCCAGGCGGCTTCCGTCCACTCGATGTCGGATCCCAGGGCCATTAGCTGGCTCCTGCGAGAATGTGGTTGGCGATGCGGAGTGCGGTCTTGGTACCCGCCGAAGCAGGTCAACATACTGCTGATGGCGGTGCCGGCGCGTACCCATATAACGCAGGCCCTCCTGACTCAGGATCCACCCCTTCACCTCCCGCCACGCCGTGAGGCCTGCTGGAGTGAGTGCCGGTAGGGGTCAGGCCTCTTGGAGAGGGGGGACGGATAGCGACCCACCGCGATATTTCGCTCTTGACGTTAGCCCGCCACAGTGCCTATACTGACTCCATCATCCCCGAGCGGCTGCGGCCCTTGGGTCCCCCGAGGCTACGGCCTCGGGGTTTTCTTTTGTCCCGGGGCTGGCGTGCGGGTGCACTTCCTTGTTGACGGGTTCAATCTCTACCACTCGATCAAGGCCGCCGAGAAGCGGCTTGGCTCGGGGCCGTTGCGCTGGCTGGACCTCGAGGGCATGTGCACCACGATTCTCCGGAGCTCCCTGGGGCCTGCCGCAGTAAGCACCGGCATCACCTACTTCTCCGCGTTCGCTATGCACCTGCAGGCGACCAGGCCCGACGTTGTCACCCGGCATCGCCGATATCGGGAAGCCCTCGAGGCGACTGGCGTGACCACGAGCTTTGCGGCATTCAAGCGCAAGGACCGAAGGGTTGGGCTCGATCAAGTACGAATCCGGCTTGGGGGGCTGCGGCGGCGCATTCAGGTCCGCTTCCCGTGGGTGCAACTCGAGTTTCGCACCCACGAGGAGAAGGAGACCGACGTCGCGATAGCCTGCAAACTGCTCGAGCTGCTCCACCGTGATGCGGCCGACGCCATCGTACTCGTCACCGGCGACACCGATCTAGCCCCGGCCATACGGACGGCCCGGAACCTGTTCCCCGCCAGCCCTATCTGCATCGCCTTCCCCTTCGAGCGATTCAATCAGGCGCTTGTGGCCCTCGCCAGTCGGCACTTCAAGCTGGGGGCGGACACGTACCAGCGTCATCAGCTCCCCGATCCCATCAGCGCCGTGGGAGGCCGCCAGATCGCGAAGCCCGCAAGCTGGTAACTTGATCGCCATTCCGGCGTCCCACATAACGCAGCCCCCCTACCCCTCCTGCCCCAGGATCCACCCCTCCACCTCGCGCACCGCCCGATCCGCCGGCTCCCCCGCTGGGCGTAGACCGAGCACCACCACCAGCATGCCGAGCAGCCCCGCGAAGGCATCGAAGTCGTCCTCGCTGGCGAAGCCGGCCAGAATCTCCATGCGGGCCTCCTGGCTGAGCACGATCGCGTCCGGGAGGCCGCTGGTGAGCCAGTGCACGCAGGCGGCCCGCCGATGCTCTCGGTTCCTCTTTGTGGTCCTGTTGCGGCTGCCGATCGAGACGCCGAGGTGCCCGTAGGCCTCCGCGGGGTAGATCTCGGCCACCGTGAACCCGGGGTCGGCCAGGAGTGTCGGGAGCGACCCGTCGAAGGGCCAGAGCCGGATCCGGTCGAGCGACGGCTGCAGGAGCTCCTGCCAGCCGCTGATGGCCGCTCGGCCCACCTGCGCGCCGCCAAGGGTGAAGAAGAGACACTCTGCGGCCTTGCGGGTGGGGGTCTGCCGCTCACAGAGGCGCAGGAGTTCCTTGACGTCGGCGACGCCGAGCGCGGCGGCGAGCTGTGCCTTGGACGTGGCCCCTTTGACCTGACTGGGGAGCGGATAGAACGGCTGGCGGAGGGTGGGGTGGTTGCTCACTTCGTAGAACGACTGCGAATCGCCCTGCCCGAGCTGGGCGAGGAGCGGCCGGAACGCGGTGACGCCGGCCTGTCGGGCCCAGGCCAGCGGCACGCCGATCGGGTGGTCGAGGCCGATCAGGACGGAGGAGCCGGGCTCGCAGGTCCGCTCGAGCCTCGGGAAAAAGGCATTGAGCGGGCCGACCGCCTCCGGCGGCCCGGCAAGGTACCTCCCGTCGTCCAGTCGGGTGGCGATGGCCATGCGCCGCTTGGCGGGGTTGGTGCTCCAGTCGGCGGCGAGGAGGAGAGTGCGAAGGGCACTAATGGGTGGCATCCGCCCGCATCCGCACCCTGGCCAGCTTCACCGCCAATCCGTCGCAGCCGATCCCCAGCACCTGCTCCCGCGCCTCCCGCACCGCTCGCGCGTAAGCTGAGGGACTGAGCTTACATACAGATGCGCACTCACTGCCCTGCGAATACGGCCCCCGTTGCCCGAAGGTGCTCGAAGAGGCTGTTGAAGAACCGGTCGATGGCCTCGCGGT
>JANRJZ010000020.1:0-20120 GCA_033763675.1 Gemmatimonadota bacterium | reverse complement strand
CCGCGCAGGCGGCCGCTCCCTACGCCAACGAACTGGTGTTCCTCTTCCTCGCCGGCTTCCTGCTCGCGGCGGGCCTGGAACGATGGTCCTGCCACGTGCGGATCGCGTACCGCCTGCTGGCGTTGGTGGGGCTCACCAGCCGGCGGGCGGTGCTCGCGGTCATGCTGGCGACCGCCTGCATTTCCATGTGGATCTCCAACACCGCCACCGCGGCGATGATGTACCCGATCGCCCTAGCCATCGCCGCGCTGTTCCCCCACGGGGAGGCCGGCGGCGACGTGCGCGCCGCCCTCATGCTCGGCGTGGCCTACGCCGCATCCATCGGCGGCATGGGTACCCTTATCGGCACCCCGCCCAATCTGGTCCTCGCCGGCGCCCTCAAGGAGCTGGCCGGCTCGCCGGTCAGCTTCATCGACTTCATGGGGCTCGGACTGCCGATGGTGCTGCTGCTGCTGCCGCTCTGCTGGGTGATCCTGGTCTTCGTCTGCTTTCGGCAGGCCAGCCGGCTCGGGGAGGGAGGCAACACGCTGGTCCGGGAGCGGCTCGCGGCGCTGGGCCCGGTGCGGGGCGGCGAGGCGCGGATGTTCGCCATCTTCGGCCTGGTGGCCCTGGCGTGGATCTTCCGCGAACCCAAGGCGCTGGGCGCGGTCACCCTGCCCGGACTGACCCAGCTCGTGCCGGGATTGAGCGACACTGCCGTCGGCGTGCTGGCGGCGATAGCGCTCTTCCTGGTGCCGGGGACCACCCGCGAGGGCGAACAGCGGCCGCTCCTCACCTGGAGCGAGGCGCGCCTGATCCCCTGGGACGTCCTGCTCTTCTTTGGCGGCGGGCTGTCACTCGCGGCGGCGCTCGAGGCCCAGGGCCTCACCACGTGGCTGGGCCGGGGGCTCGCCGGGCTGGCCGGCGCCCCGCCGGTGCTGATCTACCTCGGCCTCGCGCTCGCGGTGGTCGTGCTGTCGGAGCTGGCATCGAACCTCGCGGTGGCGACGATGATGATGCCGATCGCGGCCGCGCTGGGCCGCTCCCTGGGCCAGCCCCCCGAGTTGCTGATGCTGGTGGCCGGGTTCGCCGCCTCGGCGGGGTTCGCGCTCCCGATTGCCACCCCGCCGAACGCCATCGTGTTCGGCTCAGGCGCAATCTCGGTGCGGCAGATGGCGCGGGCGGGCGTGCTGCTGGACCTGGTGGCGGTCGTGGTGATCGCGGCGGTGATCGCCCTGCTCGGACCGGTGATCCTCGGCGCGCGGTAGGAAACGCGCCCACTCGCCCACTCGCCCAATCGCCCAACCGCCCAACCGCCCAACCGCCCAACCGCCCAACCGCCTAGTTGGAAAACTCCCACTTCACCCCGAAGGTGCTGGCCAAATTGGGCAGCGGAAACCCCGGGACAAAGGTCTTGCGGCTGAGCTGCAGGTTGTACCGGTCCCAGTAGAGCCGGAACCGGTCCAGGCGGAGCTCGATCTCGGTGCGCCAGAACGAGGCGCCGTCCAGCGCGATCGGGGCCGCGAGGCTGTCCCGGCCGATCACCCCATCGCTCCAGCTCTCGAACGACACCTGCGCCTTGAGGTCGAAGATCCCGCTCTTGAAGCGCCGCAGGAACTTGGAGCGGATGGTGGCGCTGGTCATCGAGTGCGTCGGCGGGACGCCGTCCGGCCCGCGCGCGACGGGGTCGGAGTACCACCCCTCGAAGGTGAGCCACTTCCGAGGACTCAGCCGCCACCCCACCGTGACCCACTCGGTGCGCGGCGCCGCCGCGACCCCCGGGATACTGGGAAGGAAGGGACGGTAGGCCAGCGGACGAAACGCGTCGGTCTGCCCGTACCCCACCTCGAGCGCCGCCCAGCTCCGTTCCCACCGAAGCGTCCCCTGCCAGTCGGTCACCTGCTGCTCCGGCTCGGTCAGGAGCGCGGGCGCCGCGATCAGCTTGCCGCTTCGGAGCGCCGCCGATGCGGTCAGGCCCAGGGGCAGCGCGAGCCCGCCGCGCAGCGCGACCCATCGGCTGTTCCGGTCCCGGTCGTGGGTCTGGTACCCCACCTCGGCCGCGGCGCTCACACCCTCCAGCGGCACCCACCCCGCCTCGGCCCTCAGGTCCCACGGCGTGATGCGGGATCGGTTGAACGCCCGCACCGTGAGCCCCGCCGTCCGGGTCCGGTAGCCCACCACGACGCCCCCCTGGCGGACGGCATCGTCCACCCCGCCCCCCTTCCAGCTCGTCCGCCCGACCACCCCGTCCACCCGCAGGCCAAGATCGCCGGGGCGGTCGCGCCAGGAGACCCGGAGCTGCGCATCCTTGCGGCTGCCGGTCAGGCGGGACTCGAGGGTGTCGGCGTCCACGAACGCCTTCCGGTCGGGGCTGCTGTTGATGACCTGCGCCTGGATCCCGAACCGTTCGCTGGGCACGAAGCTGGCCTGCAACCAGACGTTGGTGATGTCGAAATCGCTGGCGAGGCCGCTCGCGGTCGGGGCGACCATCCGCTCCCCCGCGGCGGCAATACCGAGCCCGTTGGTGAAGCGGTACTGGAGGGCACCGGCGTAGCGGGCGATTTCCTTGTCGCCGGAGCTGATCCCGATCCGTGAGGCGGGGGCCTTCCGGTCGTGACGATGGGTGAACAGGTGAACCCGGAGGCCTCCCGGCCAGCGCTCGATTTCCACCCGGTCGTACATGCTGAGGGAAAAGAACGAGGGGTCCACGCCGAGCGAGTCGGGGCCGATCGGGAGGTACGGCAGGCCATCCACCAGGTATTCGACGGACGTCGGGCCCCGGCCGCGATAGTTGGGATACTCGGTCCGCCCCAGCCACCCGCCGCGCAACAGGTACACCCCCGGCACTCGTTGGAGCAGGTCTGCGACCGTCTCCGCCATCGCCCAGTCGAGCGAATCGCGGGAGAGTACAATCCGGCTCTGCGGCGTCTTCGGCCCATCAACTCCGAGCAGCGGCAGCACCGGCAGCCGGACAGCGAGCGCCTCCTGGGCCTTGAGGTAGCGCTCGGTGGTGTTGACCGTGTCCACCTGGAGGGTATCGGCAGGCAGCGAGTCGTAGGGGACCTGGGCGGTCGCCGGTTGCCATGCGGCGAGAAGGAGCAGCACAACGGGGAAACGGGAAACGGGAAACGGGAAACGGCAGGAAGCCCGCTTCCCTCTTCCCGCTTCACTTTTCCCGTCGGTCATTCTCAACCCGCCCGCCCCAGCACGAACTCCGCAAACAGCCGCATGCACACGCCCGTCGGGCCCTTCACCCGGGTGCCGTCCTCCCGGTCGCTGTAGGCGGTCCCCGCGATGTCGATGTGCGCCCAGGGATAGCCTTCGGTGAACTCCCGCAGGAACCATCCCGCGGTGATGCTCCCCGCCGGACGGCCACCGGTGTTCTTGATATCCGCGATGTCCGACTTGATCAGGTCCCGGTACTCGTCCCACAGCGGCAGCGGCCAGACCCGCTCGCCGGCGCGGTCGCCGGCCTGGCGCAGTTCCTCCAGGAGCGCCTCGTCGGTGCCCATCAGCCCGGAGGCGCTGTGGCCCAGCGCCACCACCACCGCACCGGTGAGCGTCGCGGCGTCCACCACGCAGGCCGGCTCGAACCGCCGGGCGTACGACAGCGCATCGCAGAGAATCAGCCGGCCCTCGGCGTCGGTGTTGATGACCTCGATGGTCTTGCCCAGGTGGCTGGTGATCACGTCCCCAGGCTTTACCGCCGTGCCGCTCGGCATGTTGTCGCAGGTCGGAATCAGCCCCACCACCCGGACCTTCGGCTTGAGCCGGCCGAGCATCTCGAACACCCCGAGCACCGAGGCGGCGCCGGACATGTCGTACTTCATGTCCTCCATCTTGTCCGCCGGCTTGATCGAGATGCCGCCGGTGTCGAAGGTGACCCCCTTCCCCACCAGCACCACCGGCTTCCCCGGCGCCCCCTCGTACTCCAGCACAAAGACCTTCGGCTCCTCGGCGCTCCCCTGCGAGACCGCGAGGAGGCCCCCCATCTTCTCCTGCCGGATCGCCGCGAGGTCGAGCACCCGGCCCTTGAACCCATGGCGCCGCACCAGTTCCCCCGCTTGCCGCGCCAGGTAACTCGGGGTGCAGACGTTTCCCGGCAGGAACTGCAGGGTACGGGTGAAGGACTGCCCCGCCGCAATCGCCAGCCCGACCGCATGGCCCGCACTCAGCTCGGCCGTCTGTTGCGGGGCCAGCAGTTCGGCCGACTCGAGCAGCGGCTTCTTGTCCTCCGGGGGCTGCTTCATGTCGAGGTAGTGCCATTGGCCAAATCCCAGCCCCTCGGCGATCACCTGGCCCGCCTCGAGGGGCGTCACCTGGCCCAGCCCCTCCGGCGCCAGGAAGAAGCCGAGGGTTGGCGCCCCGAGGGTGCGCGCCCGCTTGGCCGCCTGAGCGGCCGCCCGCCGGATCGCCCCCCGCCCGACCTCGCCGGGCTTGCCGAGCCCGATCAGCAGCACCCGGCTCGCCGGCCCCGCCGGATGCAGCAGCGCCAGTTCGTCCTTCTTGCCGGAGAAGTCTCCCGAGGCGAGCAGCCGGCCGATGGCGCCGCCGGTCTGGGCATCGAGCGCCGTCAGCGAGGAAGGCAGCGGACCGGCGGGCAGCGCCACCGCCAGCAGTGGGGTGGCGTAGCCGGCGGGGGCGGCGGCAAGGACGGAGGAGGTGAAGGGCATGGGGAATGTCGGTCGGTGAGATGGACGAACGGAGGATGGGCGCCTAACGGCGCTTGCGGAGCGGCTTGTACTCCAGCGCGACCGGACCAATATACTCCGCCCGCGGGCGGAGCAGCTTCTCGTCACCGTACTGCTCCAGGATGTGCGCCACCCAGCCGCTCATCCGGCTCACCGCGAAGGTGGCGGTGAAGAGGTCGGTCGGGATGCCGAGCGCGCGGTAGAGTGGCGCCAGGTAGAAGTCCACGATCGGGTACTGGCCGGTCTCCCGCAGCATCACGACCTCGAGTTCGCGGGCCGTGCGGAACACCGGCCACATCCCTGCACGCTGGCATTCCGCCTCCGCCAGGCCGCGCAGCAGGCCGGTGCGGGGATCCTCGCCCTGGTACACCACGTGCCCGAAGCCGGGGACCTTGCGCTTCTGGCCCAGCCGCTCCCGCATCCACCCCTCCACCCGTTCTGGCTGGCCGATCTCCTCCAGCACGCCCATGACGTTCCGGGTGTGCCAGCCATGCCGGGGCCCCGCCAGCGCGGCCAGCCCTGCCATGACCCCGCCGAACACGTCGGCGCCGGTCGCCGCGGTCACCCGCGCGGCGAAGGTGGAGGGATTGAGCTCGTTGTCGGCGCGGAGGATGAGCGCGGTGTCGAACGCCCGGGCGGATTCGGCGGCGGGCAGGACGCCGGTCAGCATGGCCAGGTAGTTGGCGGCGAACCCCAGGCTCTTTCGGGGCAGGACCGGCTTCTGTCCGGTGCGCAGGCGGTGGAACGCGGCCACGATCGTGGGGGTGGCCGCCACCAGCCGGAGCCCCTGCGCCAGTGCGTCCGCGCGGGCGGGCGGGAGCGGCACCGGCTGCTCCAGCGCCGCAACCGCGAGGGCAACCTGGAGCGCACCCATCGGGTCGGCACCGGCGGGGAGGGCCTTTAGGGCGCGCAGGGCGGCGGGGGACAGCTTCTGCCGGTCCTTGAGTTCCCCCTGCCAGCGCCGCAACTCCGCCGCGGCGGGCAGGTGGCCCTCGATCAGCAGGAATGCCGTCTCCTCGGCGGTGGACTGCTCGCCCAGCTCGCGGACGTCGTAGCCGCGATAGGCCAGCCGGCCGTCGGCGGCGGAGAGCCGGCAGACGGCCGACGAGAGGGCAATGACGTTGTCGAGACCGCGGACAGGTTCGGGCGTGATTCCGGCGCTCATGCGGGTTGGGGGCTGAGTGAACCGAACTCTAGCCAGTCCCGATCAGCCCGGGAAGAGCCGGGCCGACTTCGCCCCTGCTTCAATCTCTACCGCCACACGATGCCAGGCGTTGTTCGCGTATCCCTTGGCGTTCCACACCTCGGCGATACTCTCGGGCTGGCCCTCCCCCGCCTCATTCCAGGCCCGCGCGATCAGGACCGCCGGGCCCGGGGGTAACGTCACCCGCGCCGTCCAGCGCTGCCAGCTCCAGCGCCCCTTGGCCGCCTCGAGGTCGGCCCCGATCCATGTACGGCACCCGTCGGGGGAGACCTCCACCCGGCGGACGGGAGACCGCCCATCCATCGCCCAGCCCCGGACCGTGACGTCTCCCGCCGGCAGGCGGCTCCCCTGCTCCGGCGCCAGGATGACCGCGTTCAGCGCCACCTCCCCCAGCGCTTCGCCCGCCCGGACGTCGCGCGGATCGGCGGGGTCCGGCTCCTGCAACACCCGATAGGCCGCCACCTGGAAATAGTTGGCCGACGGTTCCGCGAGCAGCTCGATCTCGGCCATCCACTTGACGCTCCGGGCGCCGATGTAACCCGGCACCACCAGGCGAACCGGCCCACCATGGAGCGCCGGAAGCGGCTGGCCGTTCATCTCGTAGGCGAGCAGCACTTCGGGCTCCAGGGCCTTCTCACGGGGCACCGATCCCCCGAATCCAAACGTGGTGCCGCCTCGCTCCACTTCATCGAGCCCCGTCAGGCCGACGTGGGCCGCGGCATCCCGCACTCCCGCCGCGAGCAGCACATCGCGGAGCGCTACCCCGCCCCAGACCGCCGTGCCGGCCGGCTCCAGGTCCCAGACCAGCTCTCCGGGCACCGGCCGGTGTCGAACCAGCTCGGCCCGGCGGAGCCCGGCACACACCAGCGTGGCCGGCACCTCGTGCCGCCGGAACGTCCGCCGCAATTCCTCCAACGAGAGCGTCAGTTCCTGCCGAACGAGCCCGCGCACAGCCAACCGCCACCGCTCCGGATCTATGTGCGGGATCGGAGCATGATTCCGGGAGAAGAACCTGCCCACCGGGGTAAGCTCCTCCACCCCGAGCTGGTCGGGGGGAGGGCCCCCGTTGAGTCCCTCCGGGTCGAGGACCCGGTACCCCGGCTCCTTGCCCTTAAGCGGATCGCTGGCGACTGCACGGGCCATGCGGCCTCCATCAGCGGGTGAGAGCGATCTGAATGAACCGCGAACAGGCCCATGCGCCCTAGCGGGCGGGGGGCGTGGCGGACGCGGCCGGGGCCGGGGCCGGGGCGGGGGCGGGGGTGACGCCGGCCCGCGGGGGATACTCCTCGCCGTACATCCGGATCAACTCGAAGAAATAGGACAGCGCCAGCGGCCCGATCAGGATCCCCAGCAACCCGAAGTAGCTTACGCCGGCGATCGCCCCGACCAGGGTCACCAGCGGATGGATCTGGGCAAATCGCTTGTAGACCGCAGGCCGGATCACCACATCCACGTTGCCGACCAGCACCACCCCCACCACGATCAGCGCAATCCCCGCCCCGGGCCGGTCGCCCAGCAGCAGGGTGAGCGCCCCCGGGCCCCAGACCATTCCCGACCCCACCACCGGCAGGATCGCAAACACTACCGTCACCACCCCCCAGAAGAAGGCATTGGAGAGCCCGGTGGCCCAGAAGGCAACGGCCACCATGGCCCCCTGGATCACGGCCACCAGTCCGGTGCCGATCACCGTGGAGATGGTCACGTCGCGGAACCGGTCCCGCAGCAGGTCGGCGTTGATGGGGCTGAACGGGATGTAGGGCTTGACCGCCACCCAGGTATCCCGGGAGCGGAGCAACAGGTAGTAGAGAATGAACAGCGCAATGGTCAGGTTGAGCCCGATGCGAGTCGCGGTGCCCAGCAAGCCGAAGGCGCTGGAGCCGAGCCAGTTCACCAGCGCCTCGCCGATGCCGGCGAGCCGGGGGCCGATCGGCATGCCGCCGATCTCGAACTGGGCCAGCCGGTCGAGCAGGGGGCCCCGCATCACCCCGCCCGCCACCTGCTGCGCCTGGTCGAGGAGCATCCCGGTGAAGGTCACGGTGGGCGCCACGAGCATCAGCAACGCCACGAGCACCAGCACGCCGGCGGAGAGCGCCGGGCGCACCCGCCGCGTCAGCAGCCCGTGGAGCGGGGCGAAGACGACAAACAGCACCAGGCCGCCGATCAGGCCGCTCAGGTACGGCGCCAGGGCCATGACGAGGCCGGCGCCGAGGAGCAGGATGAGCAGCGCGGCCCGCTGCTGGCTGGTGGCAAAGAGGGTCATGTCGGGCGAAGTATGCCGGCGGGGGGAAGCGCGCGGAAGTGGGCGCGGGGACACCGACAGACCGCCGCCGGTGTGTGTCCCGGCGGCCGTCGCGCCGCCCTGCCCATGCCCGAGGTGGGAATCGAACCCACATGAGATCGCTCTCGGCGGATTTTGAGTCCGCTGCGTCTGCCGTTTCGCCACTCGGGCCCGGCCGGGAGTATCGTGCGCCCCCGCCCGAGATGCAAGGAAGCCCCGGAGGATGCTACTTTCCCCCCATGCCATCCCGAGCCCAGAGCCGCGGCCTCCACCCGTGGCACGACATCGCGACCGGCCGGGAACCGCCGGCGATCGTGAACGCGATCATCGAGATCCCCACCAACACCCGCAACAAATACGAGCTGGACAAGGACTACGGCATCTTCCGGCTCGACCGGGTCCTCGCCTCGGCGGTGCACTACCCCGGGGATTACGGCTTCTTCCCCCGCACCCTGGGCGACGACGGGGACCCGCTCGACGTCCTGGTCATCACGACCATCCCGGTCTTCACCGGCTGCCTGGTCGAATGCCGTCCCATCGGGCTCTTCCACCTGGTTGACCGGGGCAAGGCCGATGAGAAGGTGCTCGCCGTCCCGATCAGCGATCCCTACTCCGAGGGCGTCAACGAGCTGGACGACATCCCCAAGCACACGCTCAAGGAGATCGAGCATTTCTTCCAGGTGTACAAGGATCTGGAGGGAGTGCAAACCCGGACCCGGGGCTTCGAGGGGGCCAAGGAAGCCCGGGAGGCCATCATCTACGGCATGCAGCTGTACAAGAAGAAGGTGGGCCGCCGGCGGAGCTAGCCGGCCGGCCGGCCGCTAGTCCTCGAGGGCCTTGGGCGGCCCCAGGACCTCACGCCAGATGAAGGCGTCCCGGAGCCGCTGCGCCGGGAACCGCGCCGCGGCCGCCGCCACCTTCACCTCGCTCTTCTGCAGGCGCTGGTGGAAGGACTGGTGATCCGACTCGGTGAGGGGCCGGTTCCGGGCCTCCGCCGCCTGGATCCGCCGCCGCACCAGCTCCTCCGCCCCTTCATCCGCATCATACTCCACCCGCGGCGGCCGGAGCCGGGTCTCGTCCAGGATCTCGAGGCTCTCCTCCACCTCCAGCGATCCCTGCTCGTCCCACGACGTCCGGACCTCCACCTCCTCCGCCCCGGTCAGCCCCGTCCGGCTCTGCCGTCCGCGCGGGCCGCGGTCGCTCTGTTCCACGGACCCCCGCCGGGGCACTTCACGCTTCCGTGCGACTGGCGCCGGCCGCTCCCGTGGCGCAGGCGCCTTCCGCGGCGCCGGCGATGTGGCCTTGGGCTGCGGGAGCGGCCGCGGCGCCTGCGGCGGGGGCAGCGACCGGGGCGCGTCCGGCTGGTGCTGCGCCTTTACCTTTTCGATTTCCCTGAGGATGCTCTCGAGGCTGAGCGCCTCCTGCTGGGTCGCGCTCTCTCCGCCCGACGGATCCGGCGGCGGGGCGTCGGGCCGTGAGCGCGCGGCCTTCTGTCCCGCCTTCTGCAGCAGGTTCAGGATGAAGTAGATGACACCGAGGACGATGAGCCCCTCGATGCCCGCGGCTTCACGGAGGTCGGTCACTCAGCTCCCCTGCGGCCCACCGGTTTCCGTCCCGCCCGCGATGGACTGCCGCATCGAGGTATCCGCCTGCAGGTTGCGATAGCGCTGGTAGTCCATGACCCCGAGGTTCCCGCTGCGGAACGCATCCGCCATGGCGAGCGGGATCTGGGCTTCGGCCGCGATCACCGCGGCCCGCTGCTTCTGGGCCTCGGCCTTGAACTCCTGCTCCATCGCCACCGCCAGGGCCCGCCGCTCCACCGCCTTGGCCTGGGCGCTCCGCTTGTCCGCCTCCGCCTGGTCGGTCTGCAGCTCGGCGCCGATGTTCTTCCCCACGTCCACGTCCGCGATGTCGATCGAGAGGATCTCGAACGCCGTCCCGGCGTCGAGCCCCTTGGCCAGCACCGTCTTGGAGATCATGTCCGGATTCTCCAGCACCGCCTTGTGGCTGTCGGCGGAGCCGATGGTACTCACGATGCCCTCGCCGACGCGGGCCAGGATGGTTTCCTCGCCGGCGCCGCCCACCAGCCGGTTGATGTTGGCGCGCACCGTGACCCGGGCCAGCGCCAGCAGCTGGATGCCATCCTTGGCCATGGCCGCGATCTTCGGCGTGGTGATCACCTTCGGGTTGACGCTCACCTGGACCGCCTCGAAGACGTCGCGGCCGGCCAGGTCGATCGCGGTGGCCTGCTTGAGGCTGAGCGGGATGCCGGCCTTGTCCGCGGAGATCAGCGCCCGCACCACCCGCTCCACGCTGCCGCCGGCCAGGAAGTGCCCTTCGAGGTCGTTGATCGGGACCCCAATCCCGGCCTTGTGGGCCATGATCAGCGGGTTCACGATCAGCGACGGATTCACCTTTCGGAAGCGCATCCCGAACAGCGTCAGGAACGACACCCGGACGCCCGACGCCCAGGCCGTGATCCAGAGCCCGATCGGGATGAACCGGAAAAAGATGACCAGGACGATGAATCCAATGAACAGCAGGGCCAGGAACAGCCCCGGGGCCAGTGAGCCGATCTCTTCCACGTTCGATTCTCCGAGTTAGTCCTGCGCCGACCGCACGACGTGCCGGTACCCTTCCGCGCGGGTCACCACGACCCGCGCGCCGGCCTTGATATACTCGCCATCCGTCACCACGTCCACTTTTTCTCCGTCCACGGTCGCCACCCCGGACGGCCGGAGATCGGTAGTGGCCACGCCCGCCCGGCCCACCAGTTCCGCCCGGGGCAGCGCGGAGACAAACCCCTCCGCCGCGTACGCCTGGCCCTGGTGGATCAGGCCACCGAAGCGGCGGCTGTTGGGCAGGTGCCGCAACCAGGCATACGCGATGGCCAGGGTGATGACAATGCTGGCCCCGAGCACGGACATCGCCCGGACCACGTCGGTGCCGGTGGGAAAGTTCCCCAGCATGGCCAGGACCACGGCCGCGCCGATGAGCAGCGCCCCCAGCACGCCGGCGATGCCGAATCCGGGGAGCAGGAACACCTCCACGGCCACCGCCACGACACCCAGCGCCAGCAGGATGACCTCTTCCATCCCGGCCAGCCCCAGCACCAGGCTGGAGCCGAAGAAGAGCCCCAGCGAGGCGAACCCCACCAGCAGGCCCACGCCATGGGTGCCGGCCTTGATCTCCGCCAGCAGCGCCAGCACGCCGAGGGAGAGCAGCAGCGGCGACACGATCGGACTGGTGAGGAACCGGACCACCATCTCGGCCCAGTTGATGTTCACGGTTTCAACCGGTGCGCCGGCCAGCCCCACCGCGGTGAGCAGCGCCGCCTGGTCCGGGACCTCGGCCTTGGCGTAGCCCACCCGCAGGGCCTCGGTGGTGCTCAGGGTGACGAGCTGCCCCGGCTCCGCCAGCCCCGGCGCCCCGATGCTCTCGTCCACCATGGCCTCGGCGATGCGGGGATCGAGTCCCTGCTCCTCCGCCAGCGCGCGGAACTCCGCTCGCATCGCAGAGACGTACTTCTCCGGCATCTTGGTGCCCTGGCCGTCCACCGGCGTGGCGGCGCCCAGCACCCCGCCGGCCCGCATGTAGATGCCGTCGGTGCTGAGCGCGATCAGGGCCCCGGCGCTGTACGCCCGCGGGTTCACGAACGCGTAGACGGGGACCTTGGAGGAGCGCACCGCATCCGCGATCCGCTCCGCGGCATCCACCCGCCCGCCGGGGGTGTCAATGTCGAGGTAGATCGCGGCGGCGCCGGCGGCGTTCGCCTCGCGGACGCCACGCGCAATGTACGGCGCCAGTCCGTTCTCGATCGTGCCCTGCACTTCGAGCCGATAGACCGTGCCGGTTCGTTCCTGCGCCGCCAGCGGGCCTGTGACAACAATCGCCAGCGCGAGGGTGCACCAGCGGGTGGGACTCCGCATGTCCGACTCCTCCCCGGGATAGAGGGTGAAGGTAGCGGAGTAGCGGATACGGGGGAATGGCGGCTGAAGTGTCAGCCGCCACACGACTTGCGCTGGTTACGGCCGGTTGAGCCGGCGGCGGAAGCCCGGTGCCGAATCGGCGCGGGCCTCCTGGGCCTGCTGGATCCGATCCAGCAGCCGTTCCCGCATGATCAGGAACTGGGCCCGCTGCACCGGGTCGAGGAATCCTGAAAGGTCCTTCACCTCTTCCCGGTAGCTCTGGACATAGCGGACCTTGAGCTCGAGCAGCTGGTCGGTCAGGCGGGCCACGTTGTCCTTGTTCGCGGCGACGCCCGGACGGAGCTCACCGGCCAGGCGCTGGCGCAGCTGCCGCTCCTCCTGCTCCATCACCCGCCGCTTGACGAAGTAGTTGCCCACCACCTCGGTCATGCGCCGCGCCTGCTCGTCGGTGAGTCCCAGTTCTTCCCGGACCCGGGCGGTGAACCGCTCCTCGATCATCCGGCGGAGCTCCAGGGCGCGTCCGGCCGGCTCCCCGACCCCGGCGTCCTGGGCGGACACGGGCCCCACCAGCAGCGCCAGCGCCGCGAGCAGCGTCAGGATCTTCCGCATCACCCCTCCAGCGAGCGCAGCACGCGCTCCAATTGAGTGTCGTCCAGGTCGCCGAGGGCCGGGGGAGCGCCGCCGGCACCCTCCGACAGCGGCAGGTCGAGCCCGGCCAGGATCGCTTCCAGTTCCGCCTCATTCAGGGACTCGAGTTCCGCCAGGCGCAGCTGGAGCCCCGCGGCCTCGACCACCGCCATGCTTCCGGCACCGCCACCGTCCCCGCGCCGGTCGGCGGTGGAGACCATGATCGCCAGCGCCGCCGCCGCGGCCAGCCCGACCAGCCCACCGACCCGGAAACGGCGGCGCCGGCGGCGCTCTCCGGCGAGCGTGGCGAGCACCTGCCGGCTGACGCTGGCGGCATTGGTGCGCCGGGCTGCCTCGGCGCCGAGCCGCCGCGCCACCTGGACCAGGCGCCACTCCGCGCCGCAATCCGCGCAGGTGGCCAGGTGGGCCGCTTCCGCGGGGGCCCAGTCGGCGGTCCCCGCCGCCACCTGGACCATCCGGTCGCTCAGCAGTTCACAAGGGCTCATGCCATCAGCTCCTTCAGTCGTTTCACCGCGTGGTGGTAGTGCACCCGGGCCGCCCCGGGGGTCGTGTCGAGGGTCGTGGCGATCGCCTCGTAGTCCATCCCCTGCTGGGCCCGGAGCAGGAAGACCTCACGCTGCAATCGAGGCAGCGTGCCGAGACCGGCCAGCAGCTGCCGCGCCGCTTCCCGCGCTTCCAGGGTGGCTGCCGGGTCGTCATCGGCATGATGATCGTCGTCCATCAGGGTCAGCATGGTGCGCCCACCACGGCGCCGGAACTGATCCTTGAGCAGGTTGCTCGCGATGCTGAACAGCCAGCTGCGGAACGCCGATTCCCCCCGCCAGCCCTCCAGCGCCCGAAATGCCCGGATAAACGTCTCCTGGACCAGGTCGTCGATATCTCCAGGGTCCCCGCCCGCCCCCGCGAGGAACCGGGCCAGCACCGCCGCATGCCGGGTGACCAGTTCGGTCGCGCCCCGCTCGTCCCCGCCCCGATAGGCGAGGACCAGTGCGGCATCCGTCAGGGGGGCGGTGTGCTCGGCAGCCGGCGCGGGCATCGTCAACGGGGGGACGGACCTCGGGTCTGGGTGTTAAGTTCTCGGCCCGCTGGAGGATGGGCGGGCTCCCGTCCCCCCCGCAAGCGGCGGCCGTTACATTCCGGCATCCCGATTCCCGGACTCCCTTCGTGCGCGATGCCTTCCTTACTGCTGCGGTTCGGACCCCCGTCGCCCGTGCGGCCGGGGCGCTGGCCGACGTCCGCCCGGACGACCTGGCCGCGGTGGCCCTCCGCGGGCTGGTGGAGCGCGGCCGGCTCCCCGTGGACCAGATCGAGGACGTGATCTTCGGCTGCACCAACCAGGCGGGGGAGGACAACCGCAACGTGGCGCGGATGGCGGCGCTGCTGGCCGGACTACCGGTCACGGTGCCCGGCCAGACGGTCAACCGGCTGTGCGGCTCGGGGCTCCAGGCGGTCATGAGCGCGGCGCAGGCGGTACGCTCGGGGGAGGGTGAGCTGTTCATCGCCGGCGGGGTGGAGAGCATGACCCGCGCACCCTATGTGATGCTGAAGAGCGGCAGCGCCTGGAACCGGACCCCGCCCCCCGTTGCCGATACCACGGTCGGCTGGCGGTTCACCAATCCGAAGATGCCGAAGGATTGGACCATCGCGCTCGGGGAGACGGCGGAGCGGGTGGCGGCGCAGTACACCGTGTCCCGGGCTGAGCAGGATGCGTTCGCGGTCGAGAGCCAGTCCCGGGCCCAGGTGGCCATCGCCGGCAACGCCTTCCTCGACGAACTGGTCCCCGTGGAAGTGCCGGACGGCAAGGGGGGCAGCACCCTGTTCACCCGGGACGAGCACCCCCGCGCCGGGGTGACCCTGGAAGCGCTGGGCAAGATGAAGCCCGCCTTCCTCAAGGATGGGACCGTCACTGCCGGGACCTCGAGCGGGATCAATGACGGTGCCGCGGCCCTCGCCATCATGAGCGCCGCGGGGCTCAGCGCCACCGGATCGCGGCCGCTCGCCCGCATCGTGGGCGGGGCGGTGGCGGGGGTGGACCCGTCGGTCATGGGGATCGGGCCGGTGCCGGCGGTGCGAAAGCTGCTCGCCCGCGCCGGCCTCCAGCCGGGACAACTCGACCTGATCGAACTGAACGAGGCCTTTGCCGCCCAGGCGATCGCCTGCATCCGGGAACTGCGGCTCGATCCGGCGCGGGTCAACATCTACGGCGGGGCCATTGCCTTGGGACACCCGCTCGGCGCCAGCGGGGCGAAGATCCTGACCACCCTGGTGCATGCCCTCCACCGGACCGGCGGCCGCTACGGCCTCGCCGCGATGTGCATCGGCGTCGGCCAGGGCATCGCGCTCCTCGTGGAACGGGTGGACTGAGCCATGACCGCACGCATCATCGGGCATCGCGGCGCCTCCGGGCATGCCCTCGAGAACTCTCCCGCGGCGTTCCGGAAGGCGGTGGAACTGGGTGCGGATGCGGTGGAGCTGGACATCCATGCCACCGCCGACGGGGTGCTCCTGGTGCATCACGACGCGCATGTTGATGGGGTCGGGGTCATCCCCGAATTGCCCGCGGCGGCGTTCGGGGGACACCGCCTGTCGAACGGCGAAGCCATCCCCACCCTGGCGGAGGCGCTGCAGCTGCTGCACGGCCTCGAGGTGTGGGTCGAGCTCAAGACGCTTCCCGCCGCATTCGACGGGGTGCTGCTCGCCACACTCGATGCCGGCCCCACGCCGGTGGATTATGCGGTGCATGCCTTCGATCATCGCATCATCGCCCGCCTCGGGGACGAGCGCCCCGAACTCAGGCGCGGCGTGCTGCTCGCCTCCTACCTCCTCGACAACCTGGCGGTGATGCGGGGGGCGGGGGCGGATACGCTCTGGATGGAGGCCCACCTGATCGATCCCGAACTGGTGACCGATGTGCATGACGCCGGGCTCCAGCTGGTGGCGTGGACGGCGAACGAGCCCGGGGAGATCCGGCGGCTCGTGGCCCTGGGAGTGGATGGCATCTGCGGCAACTACCCGGACCGGATCCGGGCCGCCCTCTCCTGACGCCGCGAGGAGTCGCGGGTGGCGGGACGAGCCGCTACCTTCACTCCTCCCCTCCGGCCCCGCCGGAACCCGGCATCCCCTCTCGAACGGTCCCAGACTTCGCGTGCCAGTCACCCTCGCCGCCTTTCCGCGTTTCTCCGCGCAACATCGCCTGCTCAGCCTCCTCGCCCTCCTCGTCGCGGCGCCGCTTACGGGCCAGGGCGTCGGCCGGATCGGCTTCAGCCGATACATGCTGACCAACGGGCTGGAAGTCACCCTTGCGCCGGACCGCAGCACCCAGGTCGTCGGGGTATCCGTCTGGTATGACGCCGGCTCCCGGCTGGAGCCGGTGGCCAAGGCGGGACTGGCGCGCCTCTTCGAACGGCTGATGTTCGCCGGCTCCGCCAACGTGCCTCCGGGCGGGCATGCCACCCTGACCGGCGATCTCGGAGGCCGGGTCGGCGCCATCGTGGACGAGGAGTCGGCCCGGTTCTCGACCGTCCTCCCCTCCAGCCGCCTGGCGCTGGGACTGTGGCTCGAGGCCAACCGGATGGGATCGTTGAGCATCACTGACACGACGGTCGGCGAGGCGCGGCTCGAGCTGGTGGAACAGCTCCGCGACCAGCTGGACCAGGAGCCATACGCCGCGGTGATCGCCTCGGCCGTGGCCTCGCTCTACGACACCCTCACCTGTCCCGGCTACGCCCATGCCCCCCTTGGGCGGCTCCAGAGCATCACCGGGATCACCACCGCCGATGCGCGGGAGTTCTTCCGCGCCCACTACGCCCCGAACCGGGCCCGGCTCACCCTGACCGGGGACTTCGACACGACCCAAGCCCGCCAGCTGATCGCCGAGTACTTCGGGCCGCTGCCGCGGGGGCCGGAGCTGGCGCCGTTCGCCTGCGCGGACGCACCGCCGCCCGCCGCGCGCACTGCGCGGGTCACCGACCGGACCGCGCCGGCCGTCGCCGTGGGCCAGTTCTTCCCGATTCCGCCGCACGCCCACCGCGACACCCCCGCGCTCGAGCTGCTCGAGGTGATCATGAGCCAGGGCGGCGCCAGCCGGCTGAATACCGCGCTGGTCCGGGAGGCGCTCGCCCTCGGCACGCAGGGAGGCGTGCTGGGGCAGCGCCGTGGGCCGGGAGCATTCGGACTGTTCGCGATCGCGGCCCAGGGCGTGGCGGCGGATTCCCTCGCGGCACGGCTCGGCGCCCCGGCGCGCTGGGCCGCCGGCGCCGGACTGACCGAGGCGGAGGTGGCCCGGGCCAAGCGGATCTATCGCGCCACGGCCGTGAGCGGCCGCGAACGACCGGCGGACATCGCCGCGGCGCTGCAGCACGCCCGCATGTTTCACGACGACCCCGAGGCGGTGAACACCGAAGTGGACCGGGTGCTCGCCGTGACCTTGGAGGACCTGCGGCGGGTCGCCGGCACCTGGCTCAACCCGGGCGCCGCCCTCACGCGGATCGTTTCACCGGAGGCCGCGCGATGACCGCCCGCCGTTTCGCCGCGACCCTGCTCCTGGCGGTGCCGGGATCCCTCACCGCGCAGCAACCGGTCGTCGAGCCACCCCCGGCCGCGCCGGTCACCGCCCGCACGGAGCCCCGCGCCCAGGAGGCGCTGCTCCCCAACGGCATGCGGCTGATCCTGCTGGAGCAGCACCGGCAGCCGGTCGTCTCGATCGCGCTGACCGTCCCCGCCGGAAGCGTCTTCGATCCGGAGGGTCGTGAGGGGACCGCGGACCTGCTGGCGGCGCTGCTCACCCGGGGCGGCGGCACACGATCCGCCGAGCAGGTGGCTCAGGCCATCGAGGGTGCCGGCGGGTCGCTGTCCGCGGTGGCCGATCCCGACCAGCTCACGCTGCAGGCAGACGTGCTCTCCGACCAGGCGGCACTCGCCCTGGAGCTGATGGCGGATGCCCTGCTCCGCCCGGCACTCGATTCGGCGGAGGTGGCAGCGCAGCGAACCCGCGCCGCCAGTTCCCTCGCCGGCGGGCTGGGCAACCCCGGGACGATCGCGGCCCGCGTCTTCCTGATCGGGACCTATCGCGCCAGTCCCTATGCCCGCCGGGCGTCCCCGCAATCGGTCGCCGCGATCACCCGGGCGGACCTGCTCGCCTTCCACAAGGCCAGGGTGCGGCCCGCCGGGGCGGTCCTCGTGATCACCGGGGACCTCACGCTGGTGGAGGCGCGCCGGCTGGTGCTGCAGGCGTTTGGCGGCTGGAAGGGCCTTCGGCCGGCGGGGCTGCCGGCGGTGGCGCCGACGCCGGCTCCGCAGGGGATCATCCTGGTGCACATGGGTGGCGCCCGCGAGGCGAACATCGTCCTCGGCGCCACGACCTTCGCCGGGACGGACACCGCGTACTACGCCACGGCGGTGCTCAATCGCATCCTGGGAGACGGCCGGACCGGCCGGCTGGCGCGCTCCCTTGGCGGACAGCGCAACTGGACCCGGGCCACCGGATCCTCCTTCCTCCGGACGGTTCGGCTCGGCGTGTTCCAGGCCACCGCCGCGGTGCCGCTGGAAGTGGCGGACTCCACGCTCCGCGTCATGTATGAAGAGGTCAACCGCCTGCGCACCGAGCTGGTGCCGGCGCGGGAGCTGGAACGAGCGCGGGAGTCGGTCGCCGGGAGCTTCGCCCTGCAGCTGCAGACCGCGAGCCAGCTGGCCGCCGCGACCGCGGAAGCCAGGCTGCTCGGCTTGCCGGGCACGTATATCGGCAGTTACCGGCCACGGGTCCTCGCGGTCACCGCCGCCCAGGTGCGCGCCGCGGCCCGCCGGGTGCTGCCGGCGACCGGACTCGTCACGGTGGTGGTCGGCGATGCCACCCGGCTGCACGCGCCGCTCTCCGCGATCGCTCCGGTCCGGATCTTTGCCCAGGATGGCCGGCCGCTCACCCCGGAGCAGATCGCGCCCGCGGCCGGGGCGCTGCGGCTCGATTTCTCCCGCCTGGTGCCCCGCACCGACTCGCTGGCGATCGTCGCCCAGGCCCAGACGGTCGGACTGCAGGTCGCATCGCTGGCCCGCGCCGGCGATTCGCTCACCTACGTCGAGCAGACCGCGCTCGGCACGGTGCTCTCCCAGACGACGACGCTGGTCTTCGACACCGCGGGCCGGATGCGCCGCCTGGTGCAGGTCGGGAAGGTGCGCGGCCAGGATACCAGGATCGACCTCCTTTACTCCGGCGACCGGGTGCAGGGCGCGACCAACCTTCCCGGGGCCGACGGTCCGCGGCACGAGGAGGTGAACAGTCCCGTGCCTCCGGGGGTCATGGATGACAACGCAATACAGGCCATCCTCCCCTTCCTGCCCTGGGCGCTCAACACCCGCTGGGAAATCCCGGTCTTCGCCTCCGGCGAGAACCGGATTCGCACCCTGTCACTGACCGCCGCCGACATCACCGAGGTGACGGTCCCCGCTGGCAGTTTCGAGTGCTATCGCGCCGACCTCGAGGGAGGGTCACAGCGGGTGTCGTTCTACGTGACCACCGCCGCGCCGCACCGCGTCGTGCGGGTGGAGCTGGCGAGCTCCCCGATCGTGTTCATGGCCGTCAACCCCTGACGCACCCTGAGGCACCGCGCATGACCCGCCGCCTCTTCCCCGCCCTCCTCCTGCCGCTGCTCGGCTGCGCGGGGGCCGCCCAGCCCGGCCAGCCCTCACCCGCGGCGAGTGCGGGCGGGGGCCAGAGCTGGAGCCGGGCCCAGTACCCCAGCACCTACCAGCGCCGGGCCGAAGCACCGGTGCTGATCCGGAACGCCACGATCCTCACCGCCGCGGGACCGGAGCTGAGCGGCGCGTCGCTGCTGATCCAGGACGGAAAGATCGTGGCGGTCGGCGGGGACCTCGCCCCTCCGGCCGGTGCCCGGATCGTGGATGGCACCGGGAAGTTCGTGACGCCGGGCCTGATCGACACCCACAGTCACCTCGGGGTCTACGCGGCGCCGGGCACGTTTGCCGAAGGAGACGGCAACGAAGCCACCAGCCCGGTCACGGCGCAGGTCTGGGCGGAGCACAGCTTCTGGCCCCAGGACCCGCAGATTCCGCTGGCCATCGCCGGGGGCGTCACGATTATCCAGGCCCTGCCGGGCTCCGCCAACCTGATCGGCGGGCGGTCCGCCACCTTGCGGCTGGTGCCCTCGCGCACGGTGCAGGAGATGAAGCTCCCGGGCGCTCCGTACGGGCTCAAGATGGCGTGTGGCGAGAACCCCAAGCGGGTGTACCAGAGCCGGGGGCCCTCCACCCGCATGGGCAACATGGCCGGGTACCGCGAGGCCTTCATTCGGGCGGAGCGGTACCGGGAGCGCTGGGACGAGTGGCTGGCGCATCGCCGCGGCGCGGCCCCGGACCGCGACCTTCAGCTCGAGACCCTC
>JANRJZ010000019.1:0-13706 GCA_033763675.1 Gemmatimonadota bacterium | reverse complement strand
AACAACAAGATCGGCGAGACCGTGCTCCGGGTCTGCGCCATCGCCGGGGTGGAGCCGCGACTCCCGGCCTGAACCGTCCCGCCCCGGTCCGGCATGCTGTGGCCCCACCGCCACGCCGGGCCCTCCTCCCGCAGTCGTGCGCTACCTCACCGACCGTCAACTCCCGCCCCCACCACCAGATCCGGCGCCGTTCATGACTCGGCGCGATGGCCCCGATCCTGCCTTTCCATCCGACGGGCGCTGGGCCCGTACGGTCGCTCTTCGGGAGCGGGCGTGCTGGCGCCACCGGCCCTCGGGTGGTACGTTAGCGACCCATTTTCTGGCATCATCGGACCGGGAGCGGACTGTGGCGCGCACGAGGAGCGATGCGTACGAGGTCGTCCACGCGGCGATTCGCGCGATGCCCGACGTCACCACCAAGCGCATGTTCGGCGCCGAGGCGTTCTTTACCCACGGCCGGATGTTCGCGTTCCTGTTCGACGAAGCGATCGTCCTCAAGCTCCCCGAGTCGGAGCGCCAGGCGGCGCTCGACACCCGCGCCGCCCGCCCCTTCCTGACCGGGGAACAGGCGCCCTTCGGGCGCTGGGTCGAGGCCAGCGTCCACGGGAGCCAGGCGGCGAGCCGCGGCATCCGCCTGGCGGCAGCGGCCCATGCGCTGGCGCAGAGCCCGGTGGAGGAAGGTCCCCGGAAGCGGCGCGCGGTGGCCAAGCGCCGCGGCGCCCGGCGGGTAACCGCCTAGCCCCAGATCTTGGCGTTCTTTGCGTCTTGGCGGTTGATGTGTCCCGTGGATGACTAACCGCAAGGACGCAAAGACGCGAAGGGGTCCAATGCTATTCGCCGCTGGTCAGCAGCCGCGCGATTGCCGCGATCGTGTGCGGCGCACTCCCCTCCGCCCGATTGTTCACCAGCACATACGCCGGAATCCGGAGCTCCGCCGCCAGGCGGATGAGTCGCGCCACGTCCGCCCGGAGCTCGGGGTTCTGGTCGTGGATCCGGTCGTACGGCGCAAAGGCGTCCACCGCCTCGCTGTAGGTGCGCCCCGGCCGGAGCAGCACCCGGGCCACGGTGAAGGGGGCGCTGAACGCGCCGGGGATGTCGAGCTGCTCCCCGATCGCCGGCATCCGGGTCCACGAGTTGAAGACGTGGGCCACGTTGTGCTCCCGGAGCACCGCGAAGTAGGGCGGCACCAGGAACTCCTGGTTCCGCAGCTCCACCGCGTAGGGTACCTCCCGCGGCAGCTGCGAGAAGAACCGGTCCAGCAGGTCCGCGAACGCCCGGCCGGTGAGCTTCGCCGCGCGGGCGATGGTCTGGAACTCGAAGACGAACGGGCCAAGATGCTCCGCGAAGTGTTCCTGGAACGGCGCCAGCACCTCGGCCTTGAACAGCTCGGCGTTCAGGAAATCGGGATTGGCCTCGCCCCCGTGGGTCTTGTAGCGGGCCTTGGGAAGGGTGTGGACCGTGATCCGGTCCCACACCTTGCTCACGCAGCGGAAGCCGGGGGGCAGGACGCGGGCGTAGCTCTCGAGGGTGCGGGCGGTGGCGGGGGCGTAGAAGGTGGAATCGATGCCCACGGTGCGGAACAGCGGGTAGCGGGCGTACTCCTCGAGCATCCGGGCCGTGGCGCCGGTCTTCGGGTATTCCTTGTCGTAGACCAGCCCGGTCCAGCCGGGATAGGTCCACGAGGAGGTGCCGAACAGCGCCGTCTCGGGGAGGGCGGCGGCAAGCTGCTGCAGGGTGGCGAGCGTGGCGGCGTCGGGCATGGGAGCGGGGCCGGAGTGCCGGGAAGCTAACGCCCCCCGGCCGCCGCCGTCAGCGGGCGATGATGCGGTGCACCCCGCCGTTGCCGGTCAGGATGTAGACCTCCCCCCGAGCGTCTTCCCCGAAGCTGGTGATGTTCCCGCCCGGCCGCAGCGCGTTCCGGTCCAGCCGGCTCACCGCCTGGCCCCCCTGGTAGCGGAAGCTCCGCACAAAGCCGCTGCAATAGTCGGCATACAGATAGTGCCCCGCGAGGCTCGGCACGTCGGTCCCGCGATAGACGTAGCCGCCGGTCACCGAGCAGCCGTCCCCGTGATCGTAGTCCAGCACCGGGAGGGTGAGCCCGATCGGGCTGCAGGGGCTGCTGTCGGGGTAGCAGTGGGTGCCTTCCATGACATTCCAGCCGTAGTTCTCCCCTCCCGCGCTCGCCGCCGGCTGCACGTTGAGCTCTTCATAGGCGTTCTGCCCCACGTCGGCGATATAGAGATCCCCGGTCTGCCGGTCGAAGCTGAAGCGCCACGGATTCCGGAGCCCCCAGTTCCACAGCTCCGGCCGGAACGAGGTGCTGCCGGCGTACGGATTGCCCGCGGGGATGGTGTAGGTGCCGGCGCCGCTCACGTCGAGGCGGAGCAGCGAGCCCAGCAGGTCGGCGCGGTCCTGGCCGGTGTCCTCGGGATCGCCGCCGCCGCCGCCGTCCCCCAAGCCGAAGTAGAGGAATCCGTCGGGGCCGAAGGCAATCATCCCGCCGTTGTGATTGGAGTACGGCTGGGCGACGCCCAGGATGGTCTGGCCCGAGGCGGGGTTGGCGATGTCCGGGTTGGCGGAGACCTGGTACCGCGCCACCACCGAGTTGCCGTTCTGGCGGGTGTAGCTCACGTAGAACCGGCCGGTCATCGCGTAATCGGGAGCGAAGGCCATCCCCAGCAGCCCCTGCTCGCTCCCGGTGCTCACCGAGTCGGTCAGGTCCAGGAACGGCGTCGCGACGACCGCGCGGTTCCGGATGATCCGGATGCTACCCGACTGCTCCACCACGAACAGGCGCGAGGTGTCCCCGGGCGCAGCGGTGAGATAGACCGGGCTGTCGAGTCCCCGCACGATCGTGTCCAGGCCGATGGCGGGGGCGGCGCCCAGGATGGTGAGCGTGATCGTGGCGCTGCCGGTGGCCCCCGCGCTGTCATCGGCGCGGAGGGTGATGGTGTGCTGTCCCGGCGTGAGGGTGGTGACGCTCAGGCTGTCGCCGGTGCCGAGCACCCCGTCAATGGAGCTGGTCCAGCGGAGCGTGGTGTCGGCCAGTGGCCCGTCCTCCGCGTCGGTGGCGGAGCCGGCGAAGACCACCGCCGTGCTCTCCGGCACGCTGGTGCCGGTCGCCGGGCTGGTGATGGTAATCACCGGGGCATCGTTGCCGGTAGGGTTGGGGCGGCCGCCGGAATCGCAGGCGGCGAGCAGCAGCCCCAGCGTCAGGGAGAAGGGAATGGGCATACGTCCGTGCATGCAGGGGTCTTTCATGAGATGCCACGCCGCCCGGATCGGTTGGGAGTTGTGGCAGGATAGGTGTCGGTGCCGGCGGGCGCCCGTGACGGGGCTCACGGGCGGCTCAGTCGAGGTGCTCCGGACGGTAGTCGCTGCCGAACCGGCGGGCCAGCGCGGTGAGGTAGCTGTCCAGGCTGGTGTGTTGTCCCATGATCCGGGAGATGACGCGGAAGATCGGGTTGCCGATCCACCCCTCCTCCGTGACGCAGGCCGTCTGCCCCACGGGGGAGGGCGTCAGCTGGTAGACCCAACGCCCACCGAAGACGCTGTCCGGTGCCACCTCGATGATCGTGTGGAACTCGCTCCCGGGCACGGTCTCCTCCACCGTCACCGTCGTGGTCCAGTCCCCCATCTCCTCGCGCCACCGTTCCAGGCCCGCGCTGTCCACCCGGGTCACGCGGGTGAGCTCCGGCCACCAGCCCGGCGTGCCCTCGATGTTCCGCATCACCGCCCAGAGGCTCTCCGCCGGCTGGTTGAGCGTGATGCAGCTCCGGGCCTTGTGGGCGCGCGGCAGGAGCAGCCCCGACACGTAGAGCAGCGCCACCGCCAGCAGCAGGAGGCCGGCAATCCAGCTCAGGATTCGGGTGGACCGCATGGCGACTCTCCCCCGGCTCATGGCGCCGGCCGGAACAGCAGGTCCTGGTAGTCGAAGCTGAAGTCGGTGGAGGGGAGGACCGGCGCCATCAGCATGCGGTCCACCCGACCGTCGTGGGTGAGCTGAAAGGTCACGAAGGCATCGGCGGCGTACTTGACCCGCATCCGGGCGCGGAAGGTGTCGTACTGCCAGTGCTCGAGGTCGGCGGTGAGTCCGGGGGAGCGGCTCCAGCGGAGCACCAGGCGCCCCTCCTCGAGGGTGAGCGTCACGTCGCCGTACCAGGCGTCGGTGTAGCGGCCGGCCAGCGTCGCGAGCGGCAGCGACGGGCCCACGTCCTTCCGTCGCGCGGCGGCGGCCGAATCCTCGAAGGCGCGGTCGGTGGCCAGGGTGGCGTCTCCCGCCTCCGCGAAGGCCGCCGCCCAGTCGGTGCGCGGGGCGCCCAGGTAATAGTCGAGCATCCACCAGCCGAGGGCGTTGAAGGCGTTGGTCTCCCCGTTGGTGAATACCGCGATGCCGAGCTTCTTCTCCGGCACCAGGAACACCCGGGAGAGCATGCCGGCGAGGCCGCCGGTGTGGGTGACCAGCTTGAGGCCCCGGTAGTCGCGGATGGACCAGCCCAGCGCGTAGCCGTTGAAGTTGGCGCGGAGCGGGGCGAAGGCGCCGGTGGGGATGCCGACCGGGATGTTGATCTCCGGGTTCCACATCGCCCGGGTCTGCTGCTCGGTCCACAGCCGCCGGCTGCCCTCCACCCGGCCCGAGTCGAGCTGCACCATCAGCCAGCGGGCCCAGTCGCTCACGCTGGCGTTGACCGCCGCGCCCCCGCCGATGTTGTCCACCGTATCCCAGCCGATCGCCTCCATGGCGCCGGTGGTGCTCACCCGTGCGTGGGGGACGGCCACATTGTCTCCCGGGCGGAAGTCCCGCACGGTGGTGTTGGCGCTCTTCATCCCCAGCGGCTGGAAGATCCGGCGGCGCACGAAGTCGTCCCACTCCATGCCGCTCGCCGCCTTGACCACCTCGCCGGCCACGACGTAGAGCACGTTGTCGTAGGCGTAGTGGCTGCGGAAGCTGGTGGCGGGGGTGAGGTACCGGATCCGGCGCGCGATCTCCTCGCGGGAGAAGTCGCCGAACCACCAGAGCAGGTCGCCGGCGCCAAGGGAGAGCCCGCTCCGGTGGACCAGGAGGTCCCGCACGGTCATCTCGCGGGTGATGTACGCGTCGCCGCCGATGCGGAACCAGGGGAGGTAGTCGGTGACGGGATCGTCCCACTTGAGCTTGCCGTCGTCCACCAGGATGGCGAGTGCGGCGGCGGTGACCGCCTTGGAGTTGGAGGCGATCTGGAACAGCGTCTCGTGATCCACCTTGGCCGGCGCCCCGACCCGCCGGACCCCCCACCCCTGCTGGAACACCACCTTGCCGTCCTTCACCACCGCAATTCCGACCCCCGGCTGCCCGAAGCGCCGGAGCGCCTGGGTCACGTAGGCGTCCACATCTCTCGGTGCGGCCTGGGCCTGGAGGGGAAGGGCGAGGACGGTGGCGAGGAGGAGCGGCAGACGACGCACGGGGAATCTCCCGGGAAGCGGCAGGGGATGGGGGCGGACTGGCCGGAAGTTCGGCGTCCCCGCCGGGTTCCTCAAGGGCGGTCCGTCAGGTGCGCCTGCTGGAGCGCCCGCCGCGCGGTGCGGGTCACCAGCGCGGTGACGCCGATCGTCGCCGCGATCCCGACCGCGAGCAGCGCGTAATACCAGGGGCCCCGGACCGGGGCGGCGCCGGCCGCCAGGGCGGCGAGGTCGCCCACGACCTTCCCGTAGTACACGTACACCGCCGTGGCCGGAAGCATGCCGACGGAGGCCACGACGTAATCCCGGAACCGGACGGTGGTGAGCCCCAGGGCGTAGTTCATCAGGTTGTAGGGAAAGAGCGGCGAGAGCCGCAACAGGAAGACGATGCGCCGGCCATCCCGGCCGATGGCGCGGTCGATCGCGGCGAAGTCCGGATGGCCCGCGAGGGAGCGCTCGACCCGCGACCGTGCCAGGTGGCGGCCGACCAGGAAGGCCAGCGCGGCGCCGAGGCTGGCGCCGGTCAGCGCTACCGCCACCCCCAGCGGCAGGCCGAAGGCGGCCCCCGCCGCCATCGTGAGCAGCGACGCCGGTACCAGCACCACGGCGGCCACCCCGTAGCAGAGCACGTAGATCACGGGCGCGAGCGGACCCAGCGCCGTCACCCGCTCCACGAAGGCCGGGAGCAGGCCGGCCAGCCGCCGCCCACCGAGGAACAGGGCGACCAGCACCACGCACCCCAGGAGCACCTTCGCCAGCAGCTTCCGGCGGCCGGCGGGGTCAGCCATCCAGCGCGCCACCGCAGCTGGAGCCGGCGCCGGCGGTGCAGCCAAAGCAGTGCGGCGCCACCGCGATCGCGCGGCCGCCGAGCGCCGCCGCCTCGAACTCAAAGATGGTCCGCGGCACCCGGGCCTCCACCGGCAGCTCCAGCTGCTGGTTGAAGTCGCAGTCGTAGAGCTGCCCATCCCATCCCACCGACAGCAGGGTGCGGCACATCACGTTGGCGGCGGCCGCGGGGTTGAACGCCCGCTCCAGCCTGGCGAGGTACGCTTCGGTCCGCCCCGCGTCGTCCAGGCTCTCGAGGAACCGGCTGATCGGCATGTTGGTGAGGTTGAGCAGCCGGTTGAACACCACCCCGTGGTTCCCCGCCAGCTGGGCCCGCCACTCCGGCTCCACCTTCTCCTGCGCCGCCGGCAGCGCGGGGCCCAGCGGGTTGGTCACCAGGTCGAGCACCAGGCCGCTCCCCGGCCGGCCGTACCCGAGCGCGTTCAGCTCCCGTAGCGCCGCGATCGAGTCCTCGAAGACGCCATCCCCCCGCTGGGCGTCGGTGTTTCCCTCTTGGTAGCAGGGGAGCGAGGCGATGATCTCGACGCCCTGCTCCGCCAGGAACGCCGGGAGGTAGCGGTAGTTGGGGAGCCGGGTGATGGTCAGGTTGCAGCGGTCGATCACCCGGCGGCCCAGCGCCCGCGCGGCGGTGACCAGCCGGCGGAACTCCGGGTGCAGCTCCGGCGCGCCGCCGGTGATGTCCAGGGTCGGGATGGCGTGCGCCGCGAGAACCTCCAGGCAGGCGTCGAGCACCGCGGTGGGCATGACCTCGGTGCGGTCCGGCCCCGCGTCCACGTGGCAGTGGCGGCAGGTCTGGTTGCACTTCTTCCCCAGGTTGACCTGCAGGGTCTCGATCCCGGTGGGTCGGAGGGGCCAGAGGCCGGCGCCCGCGAGCGCCGCGGGAAACGACCGCTCCAGCGGCACCCGGGCCAGCCGGGCCTGCTGCGCGTGGCCATCGGCCAGGGCGTGGCGCCGCTTGTGGAGCGTGGGGAGGACGGTCAACGGAATATCCCGCGTCTTGGCCGCTCGTTGCGGCATCATGGCCTGCACTCAGTGCGCCCGAAAGGTGGCCGGGGAGCTAGGTCGGCGCCAGCCGCTCCAGCCGGTCGAGGCTGGTGATCGTGACGCTGATGGCGCCGAATTCCTGTTCCACCTTGCCGCGGAAGACGAACGGCCCCTGGTCATACAATACGTGGCCACGGCGGCGGAAGATCTCCGGGAAGAGCACCGACTCGATCAGGCCGTGGCCATCATCGAAGGTGGCGAACTCCATCGGCTCATCCTGCCGGGTGGCCACGTGCTTGGAGGTGGTGAGCATGCCGGCGCAGAGGACGCTCGTCCCCACATGCCGCTCCAGCTCGGTGCTCGGCACGGTCCGGAGCCGGCCCACGAGGTCGCGGTAGAGCGCCATCGGGTGGCTGTCGGTGGTGAAGCCGAGCAGTTCGTACTCGGTCTGGCGGCGGCGGTCGGCCCGGTACTCTTTCAGGGCCGGAAGGGAAACCGCCGGGGAAGCGGAGAAACGGAGAAGCGGAGAAGCGGCCACAGCCGTGCCGCCATCCGTTTCCCCATTTCCCCGTTTCCCCTTTTCCCCGGCCTCGGTGTCAATCGCCCACAGCATCATCGGCCGCGTCATGCCCCCGGAAATCGAGTCGCAGGCGCCGACCTTCACCAGCAGCCGCAGGTCATCGGGCTGGATGCCGGTGCGGGCCCGGAAATCCGCGAGGGAGGTGAACGGTACCGTTTCCCCGTTTCCCCGTTTCTCCGTTTCCCCGTTTCCCCGTTTCTCCGTTTCCCCGTTTCCCCGTTTCTCCGTTTCCCCGTCGTACATCCCCAGAGCTTTCTCCATCCGGCCCACCGCGTCCCCCGACAGCCCCTTGATGAACTGGAACCCGATCCGCACCTCCGTCCCCGCCCCCGTAGTCCGGAACCGGCTCGCGTTCACGTCCGGCGGCCGCACGGTGAGCCCCATGCGCATCGCCTCCGCCACATAGGCGAACGGGGCGTAGAACCCGCCGCCGTTGGCCAGCACCGCGGCCATGAACTCCGCGGGGTAGTGGGCCCGCAGGTAGCAGGAGTGCTGCGCCACCCGGATGTAGGAACAGGAGTGCCCCTTGCAGAAACTGTAGCCGGCAAAGGAGAGCACCATCTCCCACACCTTGCCCGCCGTCTCCGGGTCCCGCCCCAGCGACCGGGCGCCGGCAAAGAACTCGTCGGCGTAGGCGGCGAGCGCCTTCCCCGGGCGCTTCTTGGAGAGCGCCTTCCGGAGCCCGTCGCCGGTGGAGAGCGGCAGCCCCGCGAACGCGGCGCAGACATTCACCACGTCCTCCTGGTACACCATCACCCCGAAGGTCTCCGCCAGGGTGTCGCGCAGGGACGGATCCAGCGGCTCGTAGGGGGCGCCGTGCAGCCGCTCCAGGTAGGTCCGGATGTAGCGGTTGGAGGCGGGACGGATGATGCTGGTGTTGAGCACCAGCAGCTCGAAGCTCTCCGCCCGGGACTTGGCGCAGAGCTGGCGCGACGCCGGACTTTCCGTGTAGAAGACCCCCATGGTGCGCCCGGTGCGGAACAGCGCCCGGGTGGGCTCGTCGTCGTCGGGATCATCGGCGGTGTAGTCGATCTGCCGGCCGGTGTTCACCGCCACCGCGGCGATCGCGTCCCGGATCACGGCCAGCGAGCGGTTCCCCAGCAAATCAATCTTCACCAGCCCGGCGTCCTCGGCCCCGTCCTTCTCGAACTGGATCACCGGCACGGTCAGGTCGGGGTGCCCGTCCAGCACCTTGGCCGCCGGCTCCACCGGTACGTAATCCGTGAGCGCCGTCGGCACGATCACCACCCCGCCCGGATGCAGCGAGAGGTGCCGCGGCGTCCCCACCAGCGGCTGCGCCATGCGGGCCAGGTCCTGCCACACCTTCGGGAGGTCGAGCCCCTGGAAGTTGGGATGGGTGGCGAGCAGCTCCTCGATGGCGCCGGCCTCGTCGCTGAACCAGGGGAAGCGGCGGGTGATCTCGCGGATCTCCCCCGGCGGCCGGCCGTGGACCTTGGCCACCTCCCGGAGCGCCCCGCGCAGCCGGAAGCAGTTGTGGTTGGCGACCATCGCCGCCCGGGGATGGGGGTAGCGACGGAAGACCCAGGCCAGGATCTGGTCCCGCTCGTCCCAGGGGAAGTCGAGGTCGATGTCCGGCGGGTCCTTCCGCTCCGGATTGAGGAAGCGCTCGAACAGGAGCCCTGCGCCCAGCGGATCCACGTGGGTGATGCCGAGGCAGTAGCTCACGATGGAATTGGCGACCGACCCGCGGCCGCAGTGCGTGGGGCCGTGCTGCACGATGTCGTGCACCACCAGGAAGTAGTCGGCGAAGGCCTTCTGCCCGATGATCGCCAGCTCGTGCTCCAGCCGGTCCCGGGTAATCGGCGCGACGGTGCCGTACCGCCGCTGCGCTCCTTCATAGGCCAGGGTGCGGAGCCGGAGCATGGCGTCGTCCGCCTCGGCAAACCGCGGCGCCACCACCCGCCCGATGGGAATGCGGTACTGGCAGCGTTCGGCCAGCTCGTCGGTGCGCGCCAGCGCCTCGGGGCAGTCGGGGAAGTGCCGGGCGAGGTCGGAGGCGGGGCGGAGCCAGGCCGCGGGGCCGAAGGCCCCGTGGCCTGGCTCCGCCGGCGATTGGGCGATTGGGCGATTAGGCGATTGGGGGCGACTCCCGGCCTCTGTATCCCCAATCGCCCAATCGTCCAATCGACTAATCGCCATGTTCCGCGCAATCGCCACCCTGAGCCGGTGCCGCTGCCAGTCCTCCGCGTTGGCGAACATCACCCCGCCAGTGACCACGCACGGGACGCCCAGCCGCCGAGCCGCCGTGCCGACGAGATGCCGTTGCGTCCCGGGCCGCAGCTCGGCGTACACGTCACTTGGGCCGGAACGACGGACCAGGTCCTCGAGGAAGGGAATGTCCTGCGACAACAGGAGGAGGCTGGCTCGGTCGGAGGCGAGGAGGGCAGCGAGGGCCACCCGCGGTCGGGCGGTCGGGCGGTCGGGCGGTCGGATGGCGCCCACCGTTCCGCCGTTCCGCCGTACCGCCGTATCGCCCGCCCAGTGAATCCACGTAATCGCCCGGCACAGCGCCGCCCAGCCCCGGTCGTCGGTGGCGAGCGCCACGGCCTCCTGCCCGCCATGCACCAGGTGGGCGCCGAGGATGGGGGTGATGCCGTGAGCCAGTGCCGCCTGCTGGAACTCCACCGCGCCGTACACCCCGTTGGTGTCGGTCAGCGCGAGGCTGGTGAAGCCGCGCGCCGCCGCCTGCCGCACCAGCGTCCCGGGGCTGGACACGCCGGCGCCGAGGGAGAACCAGGAGTGGGCGTGGAGGTGGGTGGGCATGGGACACGGAGAACGGGGAACGGGGGAACGGGGGAACGGGGAAGCGGGGAAACGGGGAAACGGATTCTCCTATTCCCCGTTTCTCCGTTTCCCCGTAGTTCCCGCCCACATCGGCCCCGCCTTGAGCACCCTGCGGTACACCGGGCAGGATTCCTGATGCGCCCCCGGCAGCCAGCCGGTGCTCATCAGGAACTCGTTGACGATTTCGCCGCCGGTGAAGCGGAAAGTCTTCTTGAACAGCTTCACCCACTCGTCCCTGGGCAGCGGGTGATGCGCCGCCAGCCAGCCGTGAAAGCCACCGTGGCTCTGCCGCAGCCGGACCAGGGTGCGGGCGTTGTCAATGGCCGCCCCCACCTTGAGCCGGTTGCGGATGATGCCGGCGTCATTGAGGAGCCGCTTCACGTCCCGCGCGCCGAACCGCGACACCACCAGCGGATCGAAGCCCCGGTACGCCGCCTGGAACGCCGCCCGCTTCTTGAGGATGGTGAGCCAGGAGAGCCCCGCCTGGTTGATCTCCAGGATCAGCCGCTCGAACAGCTCCGCGTCGGTGCGGAGCGGGAAGCCGTACTCGCGGTCATGGTAGGGGCCATGCCACTCGTGGCCGGGGGCGACGTCGCAGTAGGTGGTCATTAGGCGATTGGGCGATTGGACGATTGGGCGATTGGGCGATTGGGCGATTGGACGATTGGGCGATTGGGCGATTGGGCGATTGGGCGATTGGGCGATTGGGCGATTGGACGATTGGGCGATTGGGTGCTTGGGCATGGGCGATCAACAACCAATCGCCTAATCGCCTAATCGCCTAATCGCCGCCGCACTTCGGTATTTCTTCGGTATTTTACGCCTCCACCCCCGACCGCGCAAGACGGCCGCAGGGCCGGGCCTATCTTGGAGCATGTCTGCCCCCCTCCTGCAGGCCGTGGGGCACACCGGCGCCGGCGATGGCGGCGTGCTGGAGCTGCGCCAGGTTCCCCGGCCCGATCCGGGCCCCGGCCAGGTGCGGGTCCGGGTCCAGGCCAGCGCCCTCAACCGCGCCGACATCCTGCAGCGGAAGGGGCGCTACCCCGCGCCCCCCGGCTGGCCCGCCGACATCCCCGGCCTGGAGTACGCGGGAGAGGTGGACGTGCTCGGTCCCGGTGTCACCCGCTGGAAGATCGGAGACCGGGTGATGGGCCTGGTGGGCGGCGGGGCACACGCCGAGTACGTCGTGGTCCATGCCGACGAGGCGATGGCGGTGCCGGCGGGGATGCCGTTCACCGAGGCCGCGGCGATTCCCGAGGCCTTTCTCACCGCGTGGGATGCGCTGGTGGTCCGCGGCCGGCTGCAGCCGGGAGAGCGGGTGCTGATCCACGCCGTGGGGAGCGGGGTCGGCACCGCGGCGGTGCAGCTCGCCAAGCGCCTCGGGGCGACGGTGGCGGGGAGTTCGCGGAGCGCCGCGAAGCTGGAGCGGGCCCGGGAGCTGGGGATGGATGAGGGGATTGATAGCAGCGGCGATTGGGCGATTGGGCGATTGGGCGATTCGGGGGCAGGCGCGGGCTCAGGCTCGGAAGCGGGCACGGGCGACCACAAGGGTCGCCCGTACGGGCTGATCATCGATTGCCTCGGCGCGCCGGCCTTTGCGGCGAATCTGGAGGCGCTGGCGCCGCGGGGGCGGCTGGTGCTGCTCGGCTTCCTGCAGGGCGCGAGCGGGGAGCTCTCGCTGGAGCCCATCCTCCGGAAGCGGCTCGAGGTGATCGGCTCGGTCATGCGCACCCGCGCGCTCGAGGAGCGGATCCCGCTGGTGGCGGCGTTCAGCCGGGAGGTGCTGCCGGGGTTTGGCGATTCGGCGCCGCCTCTTCGGCCGGTCGTGGCGGCCACCTATCCCTTCGCCAAGATCGCCGCCGCTCACCAGGCGATGGAGCGGGATGAGAATTTCGGGAAGATCGTCCTTTCCTGGTAGGGGGATTTTAGTGATTCGGGGAAACGGAGAAACGGGGAAACGGAGAAACGGTCAGAGCTTGAGGTTCGGCACTGGCAGGGTCGCATGCGGTGTTTCCGTTTCTCCGTTTCCCCGTTTCCCCGTTTCCCCGTTTCCCCTTTTCCCCTTTTCCCCGTTTCTCCCTTTCCCCGCAGCTCACCTCCCCACCCTCAGGCCCTTCACCCCCCACCGTCCGCGGATGCGATCCATGGCGGATTGCAGGGCGGCGGGCCGTTCGTCGCGGCTCGGCGCGGAGGACGGGCCTCCCGTTTCCCCGTTTCCCCGTTTCTCCGTTTCCCCGGCCTCCCATAACTCCAGCTGCAGATCGGCTTCGAGAAACCGGTCCACCGTCACTCCCACCGCGCGGAGGGCGACGGTGCGATCGCGGGCCAGGGCAAAGCCGCGGCGGGCGGCGTTCCACAGCTCCACGTCGAGCGCCGCCAGGCCGATGGGGACGCTGCGCTTCGCGGTGGCGTAGTCGCTGTAGGCCAGGTGCACCGTGAGCCGTCGCGCGACGAGGTGCCGAGCGCGGAGCCGGTTGCCCAGCCGCTCGGTGAGGTGGCGCAGGATGCGGTGCAGCAGGGAGAGATCATTGCTGTCGTCGCCCAGGGTGTGGGCGGCGCGGAACTCCGCCTTGACGGACGGCGGGAGCACCGGCCGCGGGTCGATCCCCATGGCGTGGTGGTGCAGCAGGTGGCCGGCGGTGCCGAAGACCAGGGCCAGCTCCCGTTCGCTGATCGCCTGCACCTCGCCGATCCGGTCGAGCTGGTAGTCGTCCAGCCGCTCCCGCATGCGGGGATCCAGCTCGGGGAGCAGCGTCACCTCGTGCGGGGCGAGGAACCGGGCTTCGGTGCCGATGGGGATGTCGAGGATGTCCTCACCCCCAGGGCGGGGCTCAGCCCCGCCACTGCAATCGGGACGGGGCACAGCCCCGCCCCTCCATTTGATGATCATTGCCGCCGCCTCGCTCACCAGCTTGTTCTGCGCGCCGCCCACCGCGAGGGGGAGTCCCAGCCGGTCGCTCGATTCGCGCTGGATCCGCTGGGCCACGTCCACCGCGGGGCCGAACAGCCGGCTGGTGCCGGTGAGGTCGAGGTAGGCGTGGCCGTAGCCCTT
>JANRJZ010000018.1:0-8355 GCA_033763675.1 Gemmatimonadota bacterium | reverse complement strand
ACCTCGCCGGCGCCGTGGCGCAGGTAGATGGTCGTGGCCCCCGACTCGGCGTTCACCACGGCGATGAAGCCGGCAACCAGCGACCCGATCCAGTCCCCACGCCAGCGGACCCGGCTCGAGCCGGGAAAGGCGTCGGCAGCGAGGAACCCGTCCACCAGCCAGACCAGTTGCCCACTCAGGTAGCGGGGCGTGGGGGTGCCCCACACCGCAAACGGCGCGAGGCGATCGAGCCGTTCCACCGGGTCCAAGTGCCAGAACACCCGTTCGCCGGCGGCCCGGCTTCCCAGCACCGCGGCCGACTGGAGGGCCCAGGCCAGGGCCAGCCGTCGGAGCCCCTGCCCGATGGGCACGCCGTGGTCGGCCGAGTCGATCACACTGAGGGGACCGCGGGGCCAGAGCCCGCGCAACGGCAGCAGGAGCGGTGGTATGCCCGCCGGGGACCGGAGGCTGTCCGGCTCCTGCACGGTGATCGGGTTTCCGTGGAGCTGGGTCTGGTCGTCCAGCATGACCGAGAGGATCGCCCCGCGCTCCCCGCGGTCGCGGACCACGATCCAGCCCGCCCTCCCCCGCCCGGCCACCGGGATCACGGCCCGATCCACCGCCACCACCCTGCCGGAATCGCCACTGGTCGCCTCGGCGGCGAGTGTCGGATGCCAGAGCGCGAGGGGACGCGGCGGGTCCACCGGCTGGTCGACCCGGAGCAGGGTCGAATCCCGCAGGGTGGTCATGCCATAGGCGACCTGATCCAGGTGCCGCCGGACCGACGGTTCGAGCGCGGCATCCGGCTCCGGACCGAGGAAGGCCGGGATGATGTGATGGCCGAGGAGCGAGGCGGACGCCAGAGTGCCCCAGATAGCGTAGAGCAGCGCGTTGCGACCCCGGAGCGCCCACCAGAACGACAGCACGGCCGCGCCAACCGCGATCCCCGTCAGCACCAGGGAGGCGGTGCGGCGGAATTCGAACCGGCCCGAATGCACAGTGCCGATGATCCCGCCCACGAGTTCGTAGGGTTCGAGCAGGTAGCCCCAGGCGAGTACCAGCGCCAGCAGCACCGCGAGGCCACCGAGGTGCAGCCGGGCGTGGAGGTTTACCACCGGCCGCCGGTTCTTCCAGGTAATGGCGCCGATCACGGCGTAGAGGGTGGCCGCGCCCCCCAGCGCCAGCAGCGTCAGCAGCACCGCGTAGCCATGCAGCAGGCGCCAGAGGGGTAGCCGGGTGAGGTAGAATCCCAGGTCGCGGCCGAGGAGCGGATCCCCCTCGCCGTAGTGCAGCCCGCTCCAGCCCAACAGGACCGTCGGGGTCCACTCCCCCACCCCACGGCCGGCGACGAACCCGAGCACCAGCCCCCCGATCAGTCCGATCAGGCCGATGGAACGGAGGTTGACCGCCTCCCGGATTTCGAGATTCCCGAGCCGGCGGTGTACCTGGACCGAGCCGATCACCCGGTAGACCACAACCAGATGGAAGATGAACCAGAGGCAGGCGAGGAGGATGCCCGCGGCCTCGAGCAGCGAGGCGAGCAGGGTCCAGTAGGTGACGAAGCGGGCCGCGCCGGGGGAGATCTCGGCGGCCCACCAGCGTTCCGCGACCAGCGCCGCGGCCCAGCGCCCCGCGAAGAGCAGGGCGACCACGAGCAGGAAGGCGGCCGCCAGCCGCAGGGCGCGGGGAGACATGGGCGAGAAGCTAACCCCCGGGGGCGGCGCGACAAGCGCTCCGGGGGCGCGGCCCTCAGTCCGGGCCCGCCGCGGCCAGCCAGCCCTCCACCTCGGCGCGATAGGCCTCGAGCGCCGCGGGGTCGGTGGCCTCGAAGCGGAGCACCAGGATCGGCTGGGTGTTGGACGCGCGCACGAGGCCCCACCCCTTGGGGAAAGACATCCGCACGCCGTCGATCGTGTTCACCGGGTACTTCGAGGCGAAGTGGCGGGCGGCCCTGGCCACCAGGGCGAACTTCCGCTCATCCGCGCAGTCGACCCGGATCTCCGGCGTGGCGAAGGTCGCCGGCAGGTCGGCGAGGAGCGGCGAGAGCCCCCCCCGCCCTGCCGCGACGATCTCCAGCAGCCGCGCCGCGGCGAAGAGGGCGTCGTCGAAGCCGAACCAGTCGCCGCCGAAGAACAAGTGGCCGCTCATCTCGCCGGCGAGCGGGGCCTGCAGCTCCTTCATTCGCGCCTTGATCAGCGAATGGCCGGTTCTCCACATCTCGGGGCGGGCCCCCGCCGCTGTCAGCGCCTGGGGGAGGATCTCGGAACACTTCACGTCGAAGATCACCGTGACCCCGGGGCCGAAGCGACGCACCGCGTCCCGGCCGAAGAGCACCAGCAGCAGGTCGCCGAAGATCACGGCGCCGGTCTCGTCCACCGCCCCGAGCCGGTCCGCGTCCCCGTCGAAGGCGATCCCGAGCTCCGCTCCGGTGCGGCGCACGGCGGCCTGCAGGTCCACCAGGTTCTCCAGCACCGTGGGATCGGGATGATGGTTGGGGAAGCGGCCGTCGGAGTCGCAGAACAGCGGCACCACCTCGCAGCCCAGCGCCTCGAGGGTGCTCACGGCGATCAGGCTGCCGACGCCGTTCCCGCAGTCCACCACCACCTTGACCGGCCGGGCCAGCCGATGCCGGGCGACGATCGCCTCGCGGTAGCGGCCCAGGATGGAACCGTCGGCGCTTTCGCCGCCCGTCCCGCTCCGCCACGACTCGAGCGAGATGATCTCGTGCAGGCGGAGGATGTCCTCCCCGTGGAGCGCGTCGCCCCCGAGCACCATCTTGAAGCCGTTGAACTCCGGCGGGTTGTGGGAGCCGGTGACCTGCAGCCCTCCGTCGGCATCCAGCGCGTGGACGGCAAAGTAGAGCGCGGGCGTCGGCAGCTGGCCGACGTCCACCGCCAGGCCCCCGGTGTCGGCGATGCCGGCGCGGACTTCCGCCGCCAGCCGGTCCCCCGAGGGGCGGTTGTCCCGCCCGACGACGAGCCGTGGCGCCCGCCCGAGCCGTTCCCAGCCGAGGGTGGCATAGGCACGGCCCAGCGCGCGCGCGAGCGGGGCGGTGAGCTCGGTGCCCACCACCCCGCGCACGTCATACTGCCGGAAGATCGAACGGGGAACGTTCAACGACGGGCGACGATCTGGCCGGCGGTCTGCGCCAGCGACTCTGCGGCGTGATTGGCCAGCTGCAGCACCGGACCGGGCCACACGCCGAGCGCCAGGACAGCAAGGACGCCGACCGCGACCGCCAGCCGCGCACTCCCGGCCAGCCCCCGGTCGAAGAAGACCATCGGCGCCCGGGAGGGCCGCATGTACATCGTCATCAGCACCGGCATGTAGTAGCCCGCGGATACCAGGCTGGTCAGCACCACGAGCACGGCCAGCAGCGGGAACTTGGATGCCACCAGCGCGGACAGGATATACCACTTGCCGATGAAGCCGATGGTACCGGGGAAGCCCAGCAGCGAGAGCATGCAGACAGAGAGCGCGAAAGCCATCCAGGGCCGGGTCTCCGCCAGGCCGGCGATCTCGGCCAGCGTCACGTCCCGCTCCCCGTCCCGCCCCACGGCCCCGAGCAGCGCGAAGGCCGCAATGGACGTGACCCCGTAGCCCACCAGGTAGAACGTGAGCGAGGACATTCCGAGCGGGGTCCCCGGCCAGAGCGCGCACAGGAGGTACCCGGCGTGGGCCACCGATGAGTACGCCAGCATCCGCTTGAGCGACTTCTGCGCCAGCGCCACCAGGTTCCCCAGCACCATCGAGGCCGCGGCCAGGGCGAAGATGATCGGCTGCCAGACCAGGACCGAGCCCTGGAAGGATGTGTACAGCACCCGGCCGAGCGCGATGAACCCGGCGGTCTTGACCGCGGTGGCCATGAAGCCCGCGACCGGGGTCGGGGCGCCGTCGTAGACGTCGGGCGCCCACATGTGGAACGGCACCGCGGCCACCTTGAAGCCGAACCCGATCACCAGCATGCCCAGCCCCAGCTTGGCCATGAGGCTCAGCTCGGCCTCGCCGAACTGGGCCCCGATCTGGACGATGTTGGTGGTGCCGGACGCCCCGTAGACCAGGGCGATCCCATAGAGCAGGAAGCCGGACGCAAAGGCGCCGATCAGGAAGTACTTGAGCCCCGCTTCGGCGGAGTAGGTGCTGGCCCGGTTGTACCCGGCCAGCACGTACACCGCCACCGACATCGTTTCGAGGCCCAGGAACAGGACGATCAGGTCCTGGGCATTCACCATGAACAGCAGGCCGACCACGGCCAGGAGCACCAGCACATAGTACTCCGGCGCGACCAGCCGCTCCCGTTCGAGGTACCCGAGCGAGGCCAGCACCGCGCCGGCCGAAACCAGCAGGATGAGGGCGGAGCCGAAGTAGCGGAAGCCGTCCAGTGCCACCATGAGCCCGAGCCCCGGCTCCTCCGGGGCGTTGGCCGAGACCCAGCCCAGGGCCAGAGCGCTCAGTCCCAGGCTGGCCAGGGCCAGCCATCCGGCGCGGCGGGAGTCGGCCGGACCCTGGTGCTTCCAGGCCACGACCAGGAGGACCACGAGGCTGGCGGCAGAAAGGACCACCTCGGGGAGCAGCGCGAGCGCGGTGCCGACCGGGGTCGAGGGATCAAACGCGATCATTGGGGGCGCTCCGCGCCGGACCGGTTGAGGGCGGTGGCGGGGGCCGTGTCCTTGCCCGGTTGCACCAGCTGGATATAGTGCCGCGCGGCGGCATCCATCCGGTCCAGCACCGGGCGCGGGTAGAGCCCCAGCCAGACCATGCCTGCCACCAGCGGCAGGACCACCCAGAGCTCGCGGGCGCTCAGGTCGGCGAGGTGGGCATTCTCCGGCTGGTCCAGGCGGTTGAAGATGATGCGCTGGAGGGCCCAGAGCAGATAGGCCGCGGCGAAGATCACGCCGGTGGTCGCGATGCCCGTCGCCCAGGGGAACCGCTCGAAGCTGCCGAGCAGCACCAGGAACTCCCCCACGAAGCCATTGAGGCCGGGGAGCCCGATCGAGGCCAGCGAGGTCACCACCAGCAGGAGCGAGAAGATCGGGATCACCCGCGCCAGCCCGCCGAACGCGGCGATCTCCCGGGTATGGCGCCGCTCGTAGAGCATGCCGATCAGAAGGAAGAGGGCGCCGGTGGAGAGCCCGTGGCCGATCATGATCAGGAGGGCGCCCTGCACACTCTGCAGGGTGGCGGCCCAGATGCCCAGCATCACGAACCCGAGGTGACTCACCGAGGAATACGCCACCAGCTTCTTCACGTCCGGCTGCACCAGCGCCACCAGGGCGCCATAGACGATCCCGATCACGGCGGAACCGACCACGATGGAGGTCACCAGGGGCGAGAGCGCGACATCGGGGAAGAACGGCACCGCGAACCGCAGGAAGCCGTAGGTGCCCATCTTGAGCAGCACGCTGGCCAGGATCACCGACCCCGCCGTCGGGGCCTCGACGTGGGCGTCGGGGAGCCAGGTGTGGAACGGGAACATCGGCACCTTGATGGCGAACGCCAGCGCGAAGGCCAGGAAGAGCCAGGGCGCCAGGGCGCCCATCTGCGGGGCGTACGTCAGGAAGGCGTCATACGCAAAGCTGGGCACGCCGCCGATCCGGTATCCCTCGAACATCATCACCAGGATGGCCACCAGCATGAGCAGCGAGCCGGCCATGGTGTAGATGAAGAACTTGACCGCGGCGTAGATCCGGTTCTTCCCGCCCCAGATCCCGATGATGAAGTACATCGGGATGAGCATCACTTCCCAGAAGACGTAGAACAGGAACATGTCGAGCGACAGGAAGACGCCCAGCATGCCGGTCAGCAGGGTCAGCAGCAGGCCGTAGTAGAGCCGCTCCCGGTGGGTGATATAGTGGAAGCTGGAGAGCACCGCCAGCGGCATGATCCCGGTGGTCAGCAGCACCATGAAGAGCGAGATCCCGTCCAGCCCCAGGGCGTACTTGATGCCCCACTGCGGCAGCCAGGCGCCCTCCACCGCGAACTGCATCACCGCCGTCGAGGAATCGAAGGCCCACCAGAGGCCGAGCGAGAGGACGAACTCAAGGATCGTCACCACCAGCGCCACCTGCCGGGCCCGGGCCGCGGGGGCCAGGAGCAGCGGCACCACCCCAACCAGCGGCAGGACGATGAGGGCGTTGAGGATCCAGCGCTCGTAGTAGATCGCGGCAAGGAAGTCGGTCATCGCCAGGCCACCATCCCGAGCACGTAGATCGCGCCCACCAGGAAGAGCACCACGTAGACGTTCACCTGGCCGGACTGCAGCCGGCTGCCGACCCAGCCCAGCGCCCGGGAGAGCCGGGCGGCGCCGTTGACGCCACCGCCGTCGATGACCCCCTGGTCCACCTTCTTCCACAGCACCAGGCGGGAGAAGGCGACGAGCGGCCGCACGATCAACCAGTCATACAGCTCGTCCACGTAGTACTTGTGATACAGGACCTTCCAGAACCCGGTCTCGGGCGCGGCGTCGTGGGCGGGGACGGTCACCGCCCGGCAGGTCACCACCCAGCCGAGGGTCAGGCCGATGACCGCCGTGAGGATCGCGCCACCCACCAGCACCGCCTCGGTGGCGCCGTGGGGCAGCGCCGGCAGCGTCCCGAGTGACTCCGCCACCCGGTCTCCGGCCACGAGCACCGGCTCCAGCCAGTGGTGCAGCAGGCCGTGCGGCGCCCCGATGGCGGGGAAGAACTCCGGCAGGTTGAGCCAGCCCCCGCCGAGGCTCAGCAGCCCGAGCACCAGCAGCGGCCCGGTCATGATCCACGGGGCCTCGTGCAGGTGCTGGCGTTCGGCCTCGCCGGTACGGTTGGGGCCGAAGAAGGTCATGGCCATGAGCCGCGCCATGTAAAAGGCGGTGAGCAGCGCGGCCAGCGCTCCCATGCCCCAGAAGAGGTAGAAGGCCGGCTGCTGCGCCCCCCGGCCGAAGGCGAAGGCGAGGATCTCGTCCTTGGAGAAGAATCCGGCGAAGGGGGGGATGCCGGCGATGGCCAGGGTGGCGATCCCCATGAGGACCGCGGTCACCGGCATGTACGTCGCGAGGCCCCCCATGTTGCGCATGTCCTGGGCATCTTCATGACTGTGGGTGGCGTGATACGCGTGGTGCATCGCGTGGATCACGCTGCCGGCGCCGAGGAAGAGGAGCGCCTTGAAGAAGGCGTGGGTCACCAGGTGGAAGACGCCGGCCGTGATGGCGCCCGTCCCCACGCCCACGAACATGTACCCGAGCTGGGAGACGGTGGAGTAGGCCAGGACCTTCTTGATGTCGTACTGGCGGAGGCCGATCGTCGCCGCAAACAGCGCCGTGAGCGCCCCGACCCCCGCCACCACCATCTGGCTGGTCGGCGCCAGCGCGAAGAGCACGTTGGTGCGGGCCACGAGGTAGACCCCCGCCGTCACCATGGTGGCGGCGTGGATCAGGGCGGAGACCGGCGTGGGACCCGCCATGGCGTCCGGCAACCAGGTGTACAACGGGATCTGCGCCGACTTGCCGGCGCAGCCCAGGAACAGGAAGAGGGTGATCGCCGTGGCCATGGCGCCCCCGGCCGTGAGCACCTGCGGGGCGCGGTCGAACACCTCCGCGAAGCCCAGCGACCCGGTGGCCTGCCAGATGAGGAACATGGCGATGAGGAACCCGAAATCGCCGATCCGGTTGACGATGAACGCCTTCTTGCCGGCGTCGGCGTTGGCCTCCTCGCTGAACCAGAACCCGATCAGCAGGTAGCTGCAGAGCCCGACCCCTTCCCAGCCGATGAACATCATCGGGAAGGAGGCGCCCAGGACCAGCACCAGCATGAACATCACGAAGAGGTTGAGGTACGCGAAGTAGCGGGCGTACCCCGCGTCCGCCTTCATGTAGCCCACGCTGAACAGGTGGATCAGGCTGCCGACCCCGGTGACGACCAGCAGCATCACCATGGAGAGCTGGTCCAGCTGGAAGGCGAAGTCGAGGTGCAGGTCGCCCACCGGGATCCAGCTCCACAGCGTGACCAGGATCACCTCGTCCGGCTTGACGTGCCAGACGGCGTTGAGCTGGAGGAAGAGCTGCAGGGAGACCAGGAACGTGGTCACCAGCACCCCGGCGCCGATCACGGAGACGGCGCCCTTGGCCGCCGGCCGCCAGAGGGACAGCGCCCCGTTGAGCAGGAACCCGAGCAGGGGCAGCCCGATGATGAGCGCGACGATGGGCCGGAGCCCGCCCTGGAAGAGCTCCAGGAAGCCGGGTTGCCCGGGGCCGGCGGCGAGGAGATCGAGCATGCGCCTCAGCCCCGGAGCAGGTTGATCTGCTGGAGATCCACCGACTTGTGATGCCGGTAGATCGACAGGATGATGGCCAGGCCGACCGCCGCCTCGGCGGCCGCCACGGTCATCACGAAGAAGACGAAC
>JANRJZ010000017.1:0-3395 GCA_033763675.1 Gemmatimonadota bacterium | reverse complement strand
ACCGACGCGGACCGCGCCGGCGGCGAGCCGGTCGCGGTGGTGGGGCGGGCGCTGGCGCAGCGGCACTTCCAGTACGGCCAGGCGGTGGGGCGCGTCATGATGGTGGGCAGCAACCCCGACGAGTGGTACCGGGTGGTGGGCGTGGTGGAGGACCGGACGAGCCCCGGCCTGGGCGCGACCCTTCTGCCCCCGTTTACGGTCTATCTCAGCATCCTGCAGCACCCGGTGCGCGGAGCGGAGCTTCAGCTCCAGGGGACGGCCGGGGCAATCGCCGCCGCCGAGGCGATGGCCGCCCCGTTCGCGGTAGCGGCCGGGGAACGGGCCGCCACCCTGGTCCGCCGCGAACAGGCGCCCCTGGGCTGGTTCGGGCGAGGCTACGTCCTGCTCGGCGTCGCCATGCTGATCGTGGCGGCGGCCGGCACCTTTACCCTGATGCGGCTCTGGGTCCTCTCGCTCGCGCCGGAAATGGCGATCTGGCGCGCGGTCGGCGCGCCACGCCGGCGGGTGGCAGGAGCGGTGCTGGGCCGCGCGCTGATCGCAGGAATCACGGGGGCGCTGATTGGGCTGTGGCTGGGGCCTGCCTGTTGGGAAGCCGTGGCCGCCCTGGTGCCCGGGCTCGGGGTCTGGCGGCCGGAGGTGCTGTTCCCGCTTGCGCTGCTGCTCCTCGGCACGGCGCTGCTCGGCGCGGTCCTGCCGCTCGCGGACCTGCTTCGCCGCCCACCGGTGCTGCTCGTCGGGGTGCACGAGGACTAAGCCCCCCCCGGAAAATCGAGAGGGACCCGGCGGCTGGCCGGGTCCCTCGTTTGCGCCCCCCCCCGCAGCCGGGAGCCTCAGTCCACCACGACGTCCGGCAGCACGTAGCGCAGGGGATCCACCGGCTTCCGGTTGACGTGCACCTCGTAGTGCAGGTGCGGCCCCGTGGCGAGTCCGGTGTTGCCGACCTCAGCGATGACCTGGCTCCGCAGCACCCGCTGACCACGCTTGGCCAGCAGCTTGGAGCAGTGGGCGAAGCGGGTCATGATGCCGAAGCCGTGGTCGATCTCGATCACGTTGCCATAGCCACTCACCCACCCCGCGGAGACCACGATGCCGCCGGCGGGCGCCAGGATCGGTGCGCCCATCGGCGCGGTCACGTCGATCCCCTCGTGGGGCCGGGCCACATGCAGGACCGGGTGGGAGCGCATCGCGCTGAAGGCGCTGGTGAGCCAGCCCGTCGTGGGCATGATAGACGGCATCGCGGCCATCCGGTCGCGATGGCGGGCCAGGGAGTCGTGCGCCTGGTCAAAGGAGGCGGCGAGCAGGTTGGCCCGCCGGATGAGCGCCCCCAGGTCCACCCGCACCTCCGTGGCGCGGCGGCCGAGTGCGGTGAGACGCTCCGGCGGCTGGGCGATCGTATCGCGGCTCCGGGGGCCACCGATCCCCGCCAGCTGCACGGTGGGGTCATTGGGCTCGAGGTTGGCGAGCAGCCGGATGCGGGCGTCCCGCTCGGCGAGGGTGCGAATGGTATCGCCGAGGGTGCTGAGCTCGCCGTGCAGCCGGCTCAGTTCCTGGGCCAGTGAGGCGTTCTCCCGCTCCAGTTCGGCGCTGCGCCGCAGGTCCACTGAGCGGGAGACAGTGCCGTACCCCAGCAGCAGGCCCAGCATGCCGAGGATGGTCACGGACCCGGCCGCGGCCTTGAGCACGCGCTGCGACACCTCGATGGCTTTCGAGGCGCCGGAGCCCGGCGGCACAACGACCAATGTCCATTTCCGATCGGGCATTACGACACCTGTGTCGGCGAGTCGCCTCGCCAATATGACAGTCCCGTGCCTGAATGGGGTTTCCCGCCTGATGCCGGCGGGAAGGGCGGCATAACATGGCCCCCGGTACCGGGGGCGTCAAGTGAGATCAGTCACGTACAAATCCTTGACTGTCAAGGAGTTGTAGGGGCGATCCGGGGGAAAAGGCCGTCAGGCTTACGTACTTTGAGGCCAACGACTTGCGGCTCGATCGCCTGAGCCCAGGCTGTCTCGAGCGGGGCAGAATGCCCGAGGTGCTCCCAGAGTTCCCGCGCCTTTCCGGGCAGGATGGGCTGGGTCAGGACCGCCAGCCGTACCAGGCAGCCGGCGAGGGCCGCCAGGGCTGCGTCGAGTTCCGGCTCCCGGCGCTGCTTGGCCAGGGACCATGGGGCGACCTGCACGATGTACTGGTTGGCTGCGGCAACCAGCTGCCAGGCCGCCTCGGCGGCTCCCCGGAGGTCGAGGGCATCCATGGCCGACGCATAGTCGGTCACGGTCGCGGCGCCGGCGGCGTCCAGGCTGGTCGGCGTACCCGCCGGGACCACGCCACCGCGGTACTTCTCCAGCATGGCCAGGGTCCGGCTCGCGAGGTTGCCGAGCCCGTCGGCCAGGTCCGAGCCGTACCGCTCGTCGAACCGCTCCCAGGTGAAGTTGCCGTCGTTCGCGAACCCGGTCTCGCGAATCAGGAAGTAGCGCAGCGCGTCGGGCCCGTGCCGCGCGATCGCCTCCGTCAGGTCGAGCCTTACTCCGGCACTCTTCGAGAGCCGGTCTCCCCCGAAATAGATGAACCCGTGGGCCCACACTCCCTCGGGAATCGGCTCCCCGGCAGCATGGAGCATGGCGGGCCAGATGACGCAGTGAAAGCGGGTGATGTCCTTGCCCACCACGTGGAGCTGCGCCGGCCACTGGGCCCGGGAGCCGGGAAAGCGGGAGGCAGTCCAGTAGTTCGGGAGGGCGTCGAACCAGACGTACGTGGTCTGGGCCTGGCCATCGCTGGTCGGGCGAGGGAACGGGACCGCCCAGGTGATGCGGCTCCGGCTGGCGGACACATCTTCCAGGCCCTGCCGGAGGAGGCCCAGGATCTCGTTGCGCCGGATCTCGGGCCGGACGAAGTCGGGGTTGCGCTCCAGCAGTTCCTCGAGGAAGCCCTGGTAGCGGGAGAGGCGAAAGAACCAGTTGCGCTCTTCCACTTCCTCCAGCACGCGGGTTGGATGGATGCTGCACTTCCCGTCCACGATCTCCGCGCCGGTCTTGAACGCTTCGCAGCCCACGCAATACAGGCCGCGGTAGCTGCGCTCGTAGAAATCGTCGGGGTTGCGCCGGAAGATCCGCTCGATCAGGTCGGTGACTCCCGCCTTGTGCTCGGCGGCGGTGGTGCGGATGAACTGGTCGTGGGAGATGCCGAGCGCCCGCCAGGTGGCTTCGAAGGTCGCGGCGATCTCGTCCACCAGCGCCTGCGGGGAGACGCCTCGCTCCTGCGCGGTCTGGGCCACCTTCTGGCCGTGCTCGTCCATGCCGATCAGGAACCAGACGTCATCGCCGCGCAGGCGTCGGTAGCGGGCGATGCAGTCCGCGCCGACCTTCTCGAAGGCGTGTCCCATGTGGGGATCGCCGTTG
>JANRJZ010000016.1:0-14746 GCA_033763675.1 Gemmatimonadota bacterium | reverse complement strand
CCGCTCGTCGACTGGTACTCCGAGGACCCGCTTCCGGTCAGGCGGCCCAGTTCCGCGGAGGCGTCGGGCGTCTGGAACTCGGACTCCCCCACCGCCATGTCGAGCAGATCGGCGCTCGCGTCCGGCGACTGGAACTCGCTGGCCCCCGCGGGCTGGATTTCGATGGCGGACGCGTCTTCCAGCCCAAAGCCGAGGACCTCATGGGTCGGGGCTGCCGGAGAGGGCGGAGTGAAGGGCTCGTCGATCTCGAGCCCAGGCATCCCCTCGGAGGGCAACTCGGCCGCGGCCCGCGAGGCGTCGAACTCCACCGGCTCGAGATCCATGATCGGGGCCGGCTCCCGCGGGATCTGCGGCAGCACCGGCACCGTGTCTTCCTCGTCGCGAGTGGGGATCCGGCGAGTGGGGACGGTCCGTTCGAGTTCGGACTGGGAAGGCATGGCCGGGGCGGCCGGCGGCGTGGCAAAGCGGTCGATGGCGGCGTCCAGGGCGTCGTCCAGCGACTCCTCGCCCTCTTCGATGCGCCCACCCGAAACTTCGACCCCCGCGCCCCCGCCTTCCGGCGGGCGGGCGAGGATCTCCACGGTCTCGGTCGCCTCGGCGCGCGGGACACCGGCAAGCGGCGCGGTCATGACCGCGGCCGCAGCCTCTCGGGCCGAGTCCACCCGCTCCAGCTGGTCCCGGGCCTCGTCGTTGCTGGGGTCCACCGCCATCAGCCGGGCCAGCCAGTTCCGGGCCTCCATCAGGCGGCCCTGACGCTCGGTGATGTCCGCCAGCGCCTTGAGCGCGATCACGTTTTCCTGATCGAGATCCAGCACATGGGTGAAGGCGGCTTCGGCGGGGCCATCCTCCCGGAGGTCGAGACAGCAACGGCCCAGGACGATGTTGCCGGGGATATGATCTGGATGCAGTTCCAGACCCTGCCGCAGCACCTCGCGGGCAAGTTCGTGGTCGCCGTGCTTGCGGAGCACCTCCGCATAGGGCGCGAACACGGTTCCCTTGGGATTTTCCTTCCAACGGCGCTCGAGCTTCTCGATTTCGCTGTTCGGTGGCATCCCGTGGCCTGTGCGTAAGTCGTTGTGGGAATTGGATAAAGATTAGGCCGGGTGGGGGAGGCTGTCAACCGGTCCCGGCCCGGCTCAGCTTGAGATTCCGCGTTGCCCGGCTTAGACTTAGCCCTCTTTTTCGCCCGGTCCCCCTCCTCACGCAGGGCAGTTCCCTATGATGCGAGCATTCCGAAGCATGGCGGGCAAGGTGGCCGCCGGCGTCTTCGCGGTCCTCATGCTGGTCTTCGTCATCACCAGCGTCGACTGGAGCCAGGTCACCGGCGGCGCGAGCAGCACGGTCGGCGAGATCGGCGGCGTCAAGATTCCGCTCCGCACCTACCAGCAGCTGGTGCAGCAGCAGATGGAGGGCTGGCAGCGGGAGAACAGCCGCTCGCCGAGCGCGGAGGAAGTCGAGGAGATCCGGAACTCGGTCTGGGAACAGCTGATCCAGCAGCAGAGCCTGGAGGCCGAGTACCGGCGCCGCGGCATCACCGTCTCGACAGACGAGGTTGCGGCCGCGATCGAGAACAGCCCGCCCAACGAGTTGCTTTCGGCCGCTGAATTCCAGACCGACGGCCAGTTCGACATTCAGAAGTACCAGCGCTGGCTCCGGTCCAGCGCTGCCGAGCAGGTGGTGCCGCTGCTCGAGGCGCAGTACGCCGACCAGATCAAGCAGTCCAAGCTGCTCCGGGTCGTCACCGGGGACATCTACCTGTCGGACCCCGCACTGTGGCAGGCCTGGCGCGACGCGAACGAAAAGGTCACGATCGAGCTGGCGGCCATCATCCCCCGGAACGCCGTCCCCGATTCCGCGGTGGCGATCTCCGATGCCGAAATCCGGCAGTACTACGACGCCAACAAGGATGACTTCAAGCGTCCGGCCACCGCCTACCTGAGCTACGTGCAGGTGCTCCGGTTCCCCGACCAGAGCGATACGGCCGCCGCCCGCGCCCGGGCCGAGACCCTGCGCCAGGAGATCCTGGCCGGCGCGCCCTTCGCAGAAGTGGCCCAGCGCGAGTCGTCGGATTCCGTGTCCGCCGCCCAGGGGGGCGACCTCGGCGAATTCGGTCGGGGCACGATGGATCCTGCCTTTGAGCGCGCCGCCTACTCCCTCCCGATCGGGGTTGTTTCGGAGCCGGTGCTCTCGGGCTTCGGGTACCACCTGATCAAGGTGGAGAAGCGTGCCGGCGGCAAGGTCACTGCCCGCCACATCCTCATCCCGGTGGAAATCACCGGCAGCCACCGGGACGCCCTCGACGCCCGCGCCGACACCCTGGAGGCGCTGGCCGCCGAGCGGCTCGAGCCCTCCGCCCTCGATTCCGCCGCCCGGTCGCTCGGCCTCACGATCGGCCAGGCCAATCCGCTGCAGAAGGGCAGCCGGGTGCAGGTCGGCTTCCAGGTGGTGCCCGACGCCGGCGTCTGGGCCTTCCAGGCGAAGGTCGGGGAGACCAGCCGGATCGTCGAGGTGTCCTATGCCTATTTCCTCTTCAGGCTGGACAGCCTCACGCCCGAGGGGATACCCCAGTTCGAGAAGGTGAAGGACGCCGCAGCGTTCGCGGCCCGCAACGTGAAGAAGCGCGAGCGGGCGCTCGCGATCGCAACCAACCTGGTCAAGCGGGTGGGCGAAGGCAGCACCCTCGACCAGGCCGCCACCGCCCTCGCGCTGCCGCACCAGCGGTTCGGCCCCTTCACCAGGGTCCAGCCCCCCTTCCCCAACACCAGGGTCATCGGCGCCGCGTTCGGGCTCGAGCCCGGCAAGACCAGCGACGTGATCGACACCGAGGAGGGCATCTATGTTCTCCGGGTCATCAGTCGCACCCCGGCGGATTCGGCGGAGTTCGTGAAGGGAGTGGACGAGTATCGGGCGCGCCAGATCCAGGCCGCACGACAGGACCGGGTCCGGAGTTACCTGACGGCGTTGGTGAAGACCGTGAAGGTGGAAGACAACCGGGCCGCCCTCTTCCGGACCGAGGCCCAGGCCGAGGAGGCCGCGAGCCGCCAGCCCCGGAGCTGACGCCGCCCGCCGGACGCACGAAGCCCCCCGGAGTGTGCCGGGGGGCTTCGACGTTTCCGGGGTCGCGGGCTACTGCGACAGCCGCTTGGGCTCCCCGCCCGCCGGGGGAGTGGGGCCGTTCCGGCTGTCGATCTGCCGGGAGGCCGGCGTCGAGGTGTCGGTGCCGCCATTCACCGCGTCACCGGCCTCGCTGATGCTCCGCTTGAACTCCCGGATCCCCTTGCCGAAGGAGGCGCCGATCTCCGGCAGCCGCTTGGCGCCGAACACCAGCAGGACCACCACCAGAATGAGCATGATCTCGGGAAATCCCAGATTGCCGAACATGGCCGACTCCTGCTACTAGAAGAGTGAGCGCGCGATCAGGTACGCGATGATGACACCGATGATCGCGAGCGGCGAGACGTTCACCGCGAACGGCCCCAGGGTGAAGCTCAGGACCAGCAGGTCGAGCGAGACGGGGCCCACGCTCGGACTGGTCGTATACGTGAAGACCTGCTTGGCCACGCTGTCGGGCATGACCGCCTTGACCAGGGCGTTGAGGAACCCGCCCAGCACGAAGCCGGCGACGAGAACGCCCAGGTGGAACATCGGCCGGCGGGGGCCCGTCGCCATCAGCGCCGCCGGTCCAGCACGTAGGTGATGCTGTCCCGCAGCGTGTCGCGCGCCGCGCTCGCGGGGAGGGCATCCAGGGCCTGGTCCGCCTGCTCCGCCAGCCCCTGGGCGCGGTTGCGGGCGTACTCGAGACCCCCGGCCTCCCCGACCAGCGACACCACCCGGGCGATGAGCTCGTCGCTGGGTTCCGCGGTGGCCATGAGGGTCTGGACCTCGCGCCGCGCCGCCGGGGTCAGCCGGTCCAGGGCGTTGATCAGCGGCAGGGTCACCTTGTGCTCCCGCAGGTCGTTCCCCGAGGGTTTGCCGGTGACGGCCTCGTCCTCGGTGTAATCGAGCAGGTCATCGACGATCTGGAACGCCATGCCGAGGTATTCGCCGAAGTGGCGGAGCGCCTGGCGCTCGGCCGGACCGGCCCGGAGGGCCCCCACCTCGCAGGCGCCCGAGAGGAGCGAGGCGGTCTTGGCCCGGATGAGGAGGTCGTATTCGGCCTCGGAGAACGCCAGCGGCTCCAGCGCCATCAGCTGGCGCATCTCCCCCACGGTCATCTCGTTGGTGACCCGGGAAATGACCCGCAGCGGCTCGAGATCGCCCAGCCGGGTGAGTTCCACCACGGCGCGGGAGTAGAGGTAGTCGCCCATGATCACCGACACCTGGTGGCTGAACAGGGCGTTGATCGTGGGCATCCCGCGGCGCAGGACCGAGTGGTCCACCGAATCGTCGTGCACCAGGGTGGCGAGGTGGATCAGCTCGATCACCGCCGCCAGGGCTTCGGCCCGCTCGTCCCGCGCGCCCGAGGCCTCCTCGGCCAGGAGCAGCAGCGTGGGGCGGAACATCTTGCCCTGCATCTGCAGCAGGTGGCCATTCACCTCGGCGATCAGGCCGAAGTCGCTCTCGATGACCCGGCGCAGCTCCCGGTGTACCGCCTCGAGCCGGGGCTTGAGCCCCGCCTGCAGCCCGGCCAGCGTGATCCCCGCCGCGCGGGACGTCACCGCGCCCGCCCGCCGCTCAGCCGGGTCATGCGGTCGCTGGCATCCATGAAGCGGATTTCGACCGCCATCACCCGCTCGTAGGCGGTGATCGCGGGCTCCGCCTTCCCCTGTGCCTCCAGCGCGCGGGCCAGCCAGTAGATCAGGCCGATCTGCTCGTCGTCGGTGGCCCCCAGGCTCTCCACCGCCCGCTTGAGGATCGCCTCGGCGATGGCGAACTGGCCCTTTTCGTAGAACGCCGTGCCGAGGGCTTCGGAGGTCTTGAGCCGGCCCTCAGGGGCACGGAGCGCCTTCTGGAATTCGGAGATGGCCTCGTCCAGCAGTCCCATCTCCTTGAAGGCCACCCCGAGGTCATAATGCGCCTGGTAATCCTCGGCCTCGATGTTCTCGTCGATGCCACGCTTGAAGGCCTGCAGCATCTCCTGGAAGTCCTTGGCCTCATCCCCCGTCGGCTCCTCGTCCTCCACCCGCATCCGGGTGTCCTTCACCCGGTCGTCGTCCATCACCAGCGCGCCCAGGTCGATGAAGTCACCGCCCAGGTTCAGCGGCTCCGGCTCCGGCGCGCGCGGCGTGGGCACCGAGGTGCGCGACTTGCGGCCCGAGGGGCGCGGCGGTGGCGCGTCGAAGGCCGCGTCCAGCGCCTGATCCAGTTCCTCGGCGGGCGGCTCGGGCGCGGCCGGCGGGGGCGGGATCGGATACTCCTCCTCCGCGGGTGCCAGGGCGTCCAGCGCGGCCAGGGCGCGCTGGTTGCCGGGGTCATGCTCGGAGACCCGACGGTAGACCGCCAGCGCCTTGTCCAGCGCGCCCACCCGCAGCAGGGCGTCCGCCAGTTCGAGGTACGCGTCGATCAGCTTGGCCCGGTCCCCGCTCCGGAACGCGATCTCCACCAGCTTCTGGTGGTAGCGGACCCCGTTGGGGTCGAGCCGGATCAGCTCCTGGATCAAGTCCGTCGCGCGGCCCCAGTCCTCGCGTCCCTCATAGCCCGCCAGGGCCAGTTCCAGTTCCTCCTGCCCGCGGAGCGTCTCCCCGGTGGCGAGCAACGCCTCCCCGAGCACCCGGTGCGCTTCCGGATCATCCGGATCCTCCAGCACCCGGTCCTCGAGCTCCACGATGGAGAGGGTCTCCGGCGCGGAAGGATCGAGGAAGGTGATGACTTCGTCCTCCGGCGTCGCCTCGATGCCGGCCTCGTCCCCGCTGGCGCCCGGCAGGTCCGTGCCGGAGGTGCCGAACCCGGACTCGGAGGGCGACACCTCGATCGTTCCCTCCCCCAGCCCCATGGACAGGTCGTCCGACAGCTCGGACTGCATGTCGAGGGGGTCGGGCGTGAGGAAGCTGTCGGTGTGCACCGGAAGAATGGGATCGGCGACCACGTCCGGCTCGCTGGCCCGCTCGAGGTCCAGCCCGTCGAGGGAGACCTGGAGCTCGGCCGCCTCGGGACCCGCCCGGTCCACCTCCAGGCCGTCGAGCGGCCGGACCTCGACCTGATCCAGGCCTTCCACCTCCGTGGGCTCGAACCCGAGCGCCTTGGCGATCTCGCCCGAGGCCGATGCCTCGAGCACCGCCTCATCGCTGATCTTCTGGACGCTCTCCAGCTCGATCGGCGATTCCACCAGGCTGGAGGTCTCGATGGCGAGCGGTTCCGGAGGCGGCGGAGGCTCCGCCGCCTCGGCCGGCTCCTCCCCGACATCAATCAGCGGCAGCCCCGACGGCGCCCGGGTCTGCCGCGTCGCACGGCCGCTCGGCGGCACCACCACCGCCCGGGTCTTTCGGGACGGGGGGCCAGTGGGCTTGGCGGGAGTCGCGGCGACGGAACTCGCGCCAATATCGAGGAAGACCAGGTCGGCGGAGCGGGGCCGGGGGCCGGAGGCGGGCTTGGGCGCCTCCGTGACCGGCGCCCCGTCCTCCGCTTCGATGGCCTGCAACCGCATGAGCGTCTTGCGGGCACCAATGGTGTCGCCCCGCGCTTCCAGGTCGCTGGCCAGCTTCTCCAGCTGCTCCCGGGCCTCCGCGTTGCGCGAGGAGGCGCGGAGCAGTTCGGAGAGCATCAGCCGGATTTCCTTGTTCGCGGGAAACTGATCCGCGAAGTCCTTCACCGACTTGAATGCCTCGTCCAGCTGGCTGAGCGCGTTCATCCGCTCGAGGTACTCGAGCAGGTTCTTCTTGGCTTCGATGACGACGTTCTTGCGGGCGTGGAGCTGGGCCAGCTTGAGGTAGGTCTGGATCCGGCCGGGGTTCACCCGGAGGATCTTGCCGCAGAGCGCGATGGCGTTGTTGTAGAACCCCTGCTCCCCGTACAAGTCCGCGGCGCGCTCATAGGCCTGCACCGCCGCGCCCGGCTCGTTGGCCTTGAGGTAGAGGTCCCCGATGCGGTTGTAGACCGAAAGGTCGGGGACCGGGTCGTTGCCGGCCTCGAACTCACGGATTGCCTGCAGGTAGACCTCGATGGCCCGCCGCCATTCTTCCTTCTGTTCGTACTTCCTGGCGGTTTCCTTCAGCTTCTCGAAGTTCATCCACCGGGGGGTGTGAAAGGGTGGAGCCCTATGCTATATCGGAACTTACAAGATACCGGCCCACGCGCGGGATTAGCAAGGTAAACCCGGGGCGGGATCCAGGGCCCCTCCGGCCACGAGGGCGGTGAGCCGGGCCAGGTCGGGTGCGGGGGGACGGTCCGCCTCGAGCGGCGTCACCCCATCGGCCGGGGCCCGGACCCGCCGATACAGCGCCGCCACGCCCAGGCCGGGCCGGAGCGGCTGCAGGAAATCGAGCCCCTGCGCGCCGCACAGCAGTTCGGCCGCCACCACCTTCTGGGCGTTGCCCAGGATTCGCCGGGTCTTGAGCGCGGCGGCCATCCCCATGGGCACGAAGTCCTCCTGGTTCGCATCGGTCGGGATGGACCCGATACTGGCCGGCATGGCGAGCGCACGGGACTCCGCCACCAGGGACGCGGCGGTGATCTGCACCATCATGTAGCCCGATGACAGTCCCGGGTCCCGGGTCAGGAACGCCGGCAGCCCCTGCGAGAGGTCCGGGTTCACCAGCCGCTCCACCCGGCGCTCGGCGATCGCCTGCAGGGTGGTCAGGGCCACGGCCAGGAAATCGAGCGCCTGCGCCACCGGCTGGCCGTGGAAGTTGCCCCCCGACAGCACATCGCCGTTCTCGAACACCAGCGGATTGTCAGTCGAGGCGTTCAACTCGATCCCCGCCGTGTCCCGCGCAAACCGGATCGCATCCGCCACCGCCCCGAGCACCTGGGGCGTGCAGCGCAGGCTGTAGGCATCCTGGACCCGGTCGTCGTTCTCCCGGTGCGACTCGCGGATCTCGCTCTCGGCCAGCAGGGTGCGCATGAGCTCCGCGGTGCGGAGCTGGCCGGGATGGGGCCGCGCCTGGTGGATCCGCGCGTCGAGGGGGGTGGGGGTGCCGCGCAGAGCCTCCAGGCTCATCGCCGCCGCGCCCACCGCGGTGCGCCAGAGCGACTCCGCGTCCTGCACCATGAGGGCCAGCAGGGCGGTCTGCGCCTGGGTCCCGTTGATGAAGCTGATCCCTTCCTTGGGCGCAAACCGGAACGGGGGCAACCCGGCACGGTGCAACGCCGCCGCCGCGGGCCCGCCCCACACCTCCCCCTCCCCGATCAGCGCCATCGCGATGTGAGAGAGCGGTGCCAGGTCGCCGCTCGCCCCGACGCTGCCCTGTTCCGGCACCAGCGGGATGATGCCGGCGTTGAAGAGCGCCACCAGCGCCTCCACCAGCGCCGGACGGACCCCGCTGGTCGGCCGGAGCAGGACGTTTGCCCGGAGCAGCATCGCGGCGCGCACCACGTCGGGCGGGAGGGGATCGCCCATGCCGGCGGCGTGGCTGCGGATCAGGTTGACCTGGAGCTGCTCCAGCTTGTCTGGCGCCACCCGCACATTGGCCAGCTTGCCGAAACCGGTGTTGATGCCATAGATGGCACCGCCCCGGGTTATCGCCTGCTCGACCAGCCGGCGGCTCTCCCCCAGGCGCCCGAGCGCCCCGCGGTCCAGGTGCAGGGTCGCGGCGGGATCTCGGGCGACGGCGACCACATCGGGGAGGGACAGCGATTGACCGGTCAGGGTAAGGGCTGGCATGGCGGGAACCTAATGCGCGGGCGAGGCGGGGAGAACCGGGACAACCCGCGACATCCGGCCGGCGGTCGGGGGCAAGCGGCAGCGGGCCACCGAGCAGGACGGGAAAAGGGAAAAGGGAAGCGGGGCAGCCAGTGCCTTCCACTTCCCTCTTCCCTCTTCCCTCTTCCCTCTTCCCGGCGGACCGGAGCGCCGCAGGACGACCTACCGCACCGCCACCTGCCCGGCCCTGATCAGCTCCGGATTGCCGAAATCGGTCTGAAACGCCCAGTCGAGGATCAGGAAGCTCTGGCCCACATGGGTCACCCGCACCGCGCCATAGCGGGCAAAGCCGTCGCCCCCGTCGGTCTCGAACACGTAGCCCCAGCCGGGCAGCGCCTGGATCCCGCCCGTGCCATATCCGCCGACGGGTGCGTAATCGATGCTGGTCAGGTCCGTGACCGGGGTGTTGCCGTAGAGCGCCACGCCGGTGCCGCTTCGGACCGGGGTCAGGAACAGCGCCCCCGTCACGTCCCGTTCCACCGAGAAGTCGTTCAGACCCGACGAGCCATTCTGCACCAGGCCGATCTCGTTGCCGTCGGCGACGCCATCGCTGTCGAGGTCGCGCCAGAAGCGGAAGCCGCTGCCGGGGTCCTGCGCCTGCCGGGCGTAGAGCACCACGTTCCTGGCGTCGGGCCGCGGGGTATCCGCCTTGAGCGGCGACCAGAGACTCTCCCACCCCTCGATGCTCACCGCCGACACCGCGAAGCACCGGCTCACGCCGTTGGTCATCGCGCCGGCCACGAACTCCGGGGCAATGGTGCTGCCCTCGAGGCTCCAGGTCTGGCCGCAGAGATTCTGGTCCAGGTCGTAGGAGGCGCTGTACACCCGGTACGTCTTGAAGCCGGCCGGATCCGAGAGGTAGGCGTTGTCCGACCAGGTCAGGGCGATCGCGCCGTCCAGCGTGGTGCTGCCAAGGGAGGTGGGCTTCTCGAGGGCCAGCCGTTCGTCCACGGTGACCACGTTGCTGGGCGAGGTCTCCGCGCCGTCGAGATCCTCCGCGGTCACGTAATACTGCAGGTGCGGAATGCCTTCATCGTGGAAGGAGTTCGACGTGGTGGTGGCGCGAAGCCGGTACGCCTCGTTGACGGCGCCGCGAGAATACACATGCCAGTTGGCGAGATCGGGGTCGCTGTCATAGTCCCACTGCAGCAGGACCCCGGTGGGGGCCCCGGGCGTGCCGCTGGGCTCCACCGTGTAGATCAGGTTGGTCGGGGGGGCGACGAGGCCGCCACCGCCATCCACGATGGTGGTCTCGGTGCACGCGGCGAGAACGAGGAGCGGGGCTGCCAGCCAGGCGGAACGCATCGGGGACTCCGGTATGGGAACGCGGAGCCGATATGCATGGTCGATGCCAACCCGCAAAATCCCCGCAATCTATTGCCGCGCATAGACTTGGCGATTTCTTCCCCATTTTGGCCAATGACCATTTGTTCGCCGGGAAGGGGGGCGGCGCGGACAGAGCGGGGGCTCAGCGGTCGAACGAGGTCTGGTTGTAGTCGAACTTGATGTCCGGCAGGTCGGACAGGTAGACCGAGAAGAAGAAGGCGAAATTGCCGTTGGGATTCCGCACGAAGTTGAACCCCGCCCGCCACTCGTGCAGGACCCGCTCCAGCCGCACCACCTGCGACTCGAACTTCCGGTCGGTGATGTTGTACTGGGAACTCCATGACACGGTCCAGAAGGCGGTCGGGGCAAAGCTGGTGCTGAATCCGAGGCTCTGCCGCGCATCACTCTGGACCGCGGTGGCGACCCCGGTGACCGGCCGGGTGCGGGACAGGCTGTAATTGAAGTTGGCGGTGAAGCGCCGGTTGGTGCTGATGCCGAGCGTCTGGTCGGCGCCGTAGCCGAAGAAGGACGGCGGCCGCCCGTCCCGGCTCTGGCCGGCGACGTAGTTGGGCGGTGGGGTGCCTTCCTTGGCCGTGGAGTCCTTGCGCGCCAGGCCGAACAGCCCCAGCACCGAACGGACGGTGTTCCCTGAAATGGCGAAGCTGGCGGTGACGGACTGGAGAAAGGGATCGAACTTCGCCGAGTCGGTCCCGACGGTACCGCGCCACAGGTCGTGGGCCAGGCTGAGGTTGAACCCGGGCACCAGGTCACTCTGGAACTGGTTGGAGAGGGTCTGGGTGCGCCAGCCGGTCCGCCCGGGGAGCTTCGCCTGCTCGAAGTCGTACTGGATGGAGCTGGTCTGGATGCCCAGGATGCGGTAGCGGCGCACGTTGGCGGCGCTGGAGGTGTCGCCCGCTGCCCGGCGCGCCTTCCCCTCGATGTTCTGCGACAGGCCGACCGTGAGCAGCTGGGTCGGGTCGCTCCGCAGGCGCAGCGCCTGGCCCGGCAGCGCCACGGCGCGGGCGTACTCCCGGTCGATGTCGGCGGCGGGGCTGTAGCTGTACTGGACCTGGGGCGCGATGCTGTGCCGGATCCGCTCCACCGGCCCGAACCCCGGATAGATATGGAAGAAGGTCGGCGAGGCGGACACCCCGAAGTTGAAGCGCTTCCCCTGCCGGACCCAGTCGCCGCCGGTGTTCCGGTTCCGCACCATGAATGCCCCGCTCCCCGCATTCACGATCCCCACGCTCGGCTGCACCTTCCAGGTGGAGCGGAACACGGTCGGGAGGTTGATCCCGGTCTGCCAGTCGAGATCGGTCTGGAAGGTGCCGACCGTCACCTGGCTCACGGTGATGGAGTCGGTCGGATCGGGGGTCGTCGGGTCCGGCACCTTCTGGGTCCCGATCACCCGCCGCCCCTCGTCCTTCCGGTCGTTGTAGCCGAAGCTGTTCTGCCAGGTGAATCCGCCGAACCGGATCGGCGTGGTAAAGTTGACGATCGTGGTGCGGCTGCTGCGGGTGCGGGAGAGCGTATCGAGTCCGCCCCCCGGCAGGACCACGACCGGCGCGGGCGTGACCGGGAAGTTCGACTCCATGGTGTTGGTCACCGAGAGCCCGGGGGACCAGGTGAGGTTGGTGCCGAAGTCGATCGGCTTGGGGCTCACCGAGAGCGACGGCAGCTGCATGGAGACGCTGTTGTCTGACAGGTTCTGCCGCCGGTTGCCGCCCAGGGCGATCGAGCCCCAGGCATAGCGCTTGGTGAAGTTCGCCGCGCTCACGATCTGCTGGGTGGAGGCGAGCGGATCGATGGCGTTGCGCCGCTGGACAAAACCGCTGCTGCTGTAGTTCAGGCTCAGGTTGAGCGACGTGCTCAGGTCAAAGTTCTGCCGGTGGTCCCAGCGGATGTTGGTGGACCGCCGGCCGCCGCTCTCCACCGTGCGCCGGTAGCCGATCGCCCCGCTGAGGAACCGGTTGAGCACCCGGTACTGCCCCGCCACGCCGTATTCGACGTAGCGGTTGGAGTACCAGTCCAGCTTGGCCGTGGCATCGAAGTAGTCGTTCGGGGCCCAGTAGTATCCGATGTTGGTGATCTGCCGGTTGTAGCCCGGATCCTGCCGGACGATGTCATTGAGCCCGAATCGCGGGATCAGGATCCCCGACCGGCGCCCGGTGCGGGCATCCTGGAACACGAACGGCAGCCAGAGCACCGGCACGTCCCGGATGTAGAGCGTCGCCGGCCGCGCGACCATCACGGTCTTGGAGATCCACTTCACTTCGCCGGCGGAGAAGTGGTAGTGCGGCGTGGGCAGGTCGCAACTGGTGATCTCCCCGTGAGACGCGTAGAGCCGGGCGCTGCTCGAGTCCTGCGCCAAGTCCCCGCGCAGGAACCAGTCGGTGGAGCCCTGCTTGAAGCTGGTCAGGGCGTCCGAGACGACCCCCCGCCGGATGCAGGTGTTGTAGCGGATCCCCCCGAAGCCCGAGAGGACGGTCTCCTGGTCGAAGAGCGCCGGATTGCCCACCGCACGAATCAGGCAGTCCGACTCCTGGTAGGCGATGGAATCGGCCTCCAGCACGGTCTCCCCCCGCCGGGTCATCGCCTCGCCGCGGAGAATGAGCTGGCGCTCCTCGGCGAAGACGATGGCCGAGTCGGAGCGGAACCGGGTGGCGCTGTACCCCTCCCGCTTGAGGAGGGCCGTCACCACCGAGTCGTCCGGGGCGAAGGCATTCCGGGGCGCCGTCGGCAGCCCGAGGCGGCGGGCGGTGGCGGTATCCACCGCCTGCCCCGGGCGCACCCCGGTCGTGTCCCGGCGGGTCGTGTCGGTACCCGCGGCCGGCACCCGCCCCGCGCGGGCCGAATCGAGGGCCGGCCTCGGCGCCGGCCGGGGACGGACCGGCTCCTGCGCCGTCAGCGCGAACGGCAGGCTCACCCCAAGGAGCAGGAGCATGGCCGTGGTGGCGGCCCGCCGCATCATCCGCTTGTGGATCACCCACGACCCCATGTATCCCACTTCGTACAGCAGCAGTATGGGAATCGTCATCAGCAGCATGTTGAGGATATCGGTCCCGGGCGACAGCACCGCCCCCGCGATGGCCGAGAGCACGATCGCGAACCGCCGGAACCGGTTGAGCCCCGCCGGGCTGGTCAGGCCCAGGCCGGTGAGCAGCATGATCACCAGCGGGATCTCGAAGCAGAGCCCCATCGCCAGCACCAGCTGCAGCACGAAACTGAAATACGCGGCAAACGTGATCAGCGGCTCCAGCCCCTCGGACTGGAAGCTGAACAGGATCGGGAGCGCCTGGGGCAGCAGGAGAAACCAGGCGAAGGCTCCACCGGCCAGGAACATCAGCAGCCCGGCAAAGAGCGCCGGCAGGACCGTCTTCTTCTCCCGGGCGTAGAGCGCCGGGGAGAGGAAGGCCCAGACCTGGTGCACGATGATGGGGGAGACCAGGACCAGCCCGACGATGAGGGCCAGCTTGAGCACGATCATGACCGACTCGGTCGGGCTCGTGACCACGAGCTTGCCGCCGGTGGTCTGCAGGTAGGGGGCGATCGGCGCCTTGAGGAGGGTCACCACCTGGAACCGCTGCACCACGAACAGTCCCACGGCAAAGCCCGCGATCAGCGCGAGCACCACCCGCACCAGCCGTACCCGCAGCTCCTCGAGGTGGTCGAGGAAGGGCATCTCGGCGCCCGGACCGGTCATGGTGCCGCCTTGCGCCGTGCCGCTCAGCGTCCGAGCGTCTTCAGCCGGTCACGGGCCAGAGCCGCTTCATCGGACGTGGCGTACTCGCGCACCACCCGGCTGTAGTAGGTCCGGGCGCCCTCCAGGTCCTTCCGCCGTTCGGCGAGGAGACCCAGCTTGTACAACGCGCTGGCCGCGCGGGGGGACCGGGGAAAGGTCTCGACCACGCGGGTGTAGTAGGCGGCCGCCGAGTCCGGCGCCTCGGCAGCGAAGGTCTCGCCCACGAAGTAAGTGGCGTCCGGCACTCGCGCATGGGACGGATACAGCCGCAGCAGCTCACGGAACCCCATCCGGGCGGTCGCCGGGCTGCCCCGACGCAGCTGCTGCAGGCTGGTGGCATAGATCTGCTCCGCCGACGGCTGGCCGGCCTGCGGGGCCGGGGTGGCGGTGTCGGCCGGGGCCCCGGCCGGCGGCGCGGTGGGCGCCGCTTCCAGCTGCTCGCTGCGGGCTTCGAGCTGGGTCTGCAATTCGGTGAGACGCTGCTGGCTCTGGCCGGTCAGCGCCTGGATCTGTACCAGCTGCTGCTGGATGCTGATCAGGTCGTTGGCCATATCGCCCCGGACCGTGGCGAGCTGGCTGCCGAGCGCCCCGACCCGCGCCCCGATCCCGCCGAGGCTGTCGTGGATCCGTCGCTGCCCGGCGATGATCTCCGAGAGCTGGGCCGCACGAATCGAATCGGCGCGCTGGTTCTCCGTACGGGAAAGCAGGACCTGCTCCTCCAGCCGGCGCAAGTCGCCCTTGGAGGCGCAGCCTCCAAGGGCGACCAGGGCAACCCAGAGGATGGGCGACCGGAACCGCGGCATCAGGGCAGTCGCAGGTTCATGGCACCCGCAGTGGCCTCGAACTCGGCCCGCCGGTTCTCGAACCAGGACGCTTCATCG
>JANRJZ010000015.1:0-4623 GCA_033763675.1 Gemmatimonadota bacterium | reverse complement strand
CGGCCAGCGCCGCCGCCTTGGCCGCCGCGAATCCCGGCAGGAGCGGCGCCCGCGCCGGCTCGGCGATCCGGTCATCCAGCGAGCGGCGCAGCAGCGCCGCGTCGCCGGTGGCGAACGCGAGCACCATCCCCGCCACCTGCGCTGCCTGGTAGACCGCCACGTCGCGCGGGATCTCGCGCGGCAGCACCGCGCGGCCATCGGCGGTGCGGAGCCGCTGCTCCGGGTGCGCCACCACCACGCGGAGCGAGGCGCTGTAGGGCACCCGGACGTAATCGTAGGCGCCGGTGTCCCGGATCAGGACGATCCCGCCCACCAGCGAGGGGAGGATGTTGTCGAGGTGCCAGCCGGCGACGCACGCCTCCGCGGCGAGCGCCGCCTCCAGCAGCTGCTGCTCCGAGAGTCCGAGCCCGAACAGGGCGTTGGTCACGACCGCCCCCGCCACGGCCGAGGCCGCGCTGCCGCCCTGGCCGCCGGAGAGTGGCAGCCCCTTGGTGATCCGCAGGGTGAGCCCCGCCTCCGCGTGGCCGGCCAGGCGGAGCGCCGCCTGGGCGGCCAGGGCCGCCGTGTTCGCCCCCGCCTCCCGGGGGAGGTCGGGGTGCCCGGCGTCGAGCACCACCACGCCGGGCGTGTCGGTCCGGACGGCCTCGACGACATCCCCCGGGCCGGCCAGCGCCAGGCCCATGATGTCGAGTCCCGGCCCCACGTTGCCGACGCTCCCCGGCGCGAACGCGCGCACCGGCCGGGCCGCCGAGCCGCCGAGCCGCCGAGCCGTCACGTCACTCATCTCCTCGCCAGCGCCAGCACGTCGTTGAGTACCCCCGCCGCGGTCACCAGCGGGCCGGCGCCCGGGCCGCGGATCACCAGCGGGTGCTCCCGGTAGCGCGCGGTGGTGAAGACGACCTGGTTGTCGGTGCCCTTGAGCGCCGCGAACGGGCTCTCCGGCGTGACCGCCTGCAGCCCGACCCGGAGCCGCCGGGGCGACACCGTCGCCACATAGCGGAGCACCTTTCCCTTCTGCTGCGCCTCACGGACCTTCTGCGCGAAGTGCTCGTCCCAGGTCGACAGCCGCGCCAGGAACTGCTTGAGCGGGAGACCGCGTGCGTCGGCCGGCACCAGCGATTCGGTGACCACCGAAGCCGGCTCCCCCTTGAATCCCATCAGCCGTCCCAGGATGAGCGCCTTGCGCGCCACGTCGGCCCCGGAGAGGTCCTCCCGCGGGTCCGGCTCGGTGTAGCCCTTCTCCATCGCCGTGCGCAGGGTGTCGGAGAACTTCCGCCACCGTTCCAGCTCCGACAGCAGGAAGCCGAGCGTGCCGGAGAGGCAGCCCTCGATGGAGACCACTTCGTCGCCGGTCTCGATGAGCTTGGCGAAGGTGTCCATGACCGGAAGCCCGGCGCCGACGGTGGCCTCGTGCCGCAGCCGGCGGCCATGCTCGGCCGCCAGGGCGAACAGCGCCTCCGCGCTCGCGGCGCTCCCCGCCAGCGGCTTCTTGTTGGCCAGCACCACGTCCATTCCGTGGCTCAGCGCCCCGCGGAGGACCTCGAGGGTCTCGTCCGCCGTCACGTCCACCAGCACCGGGTGGGACAGCGCGTGCCTGGCGGCCGAGCGCACCGCGAACTCGGCGTTCCATGGGGCGCCCCCCTCGAGGTGCCGCAGCGAGTGGCCCTTCGCCTTCTCCCGCGCCACGATCGTCAGCCGGTGGGCGGACAGTCCGGCCGGATCGAACACCACGCCGCTCCGGTCCGCCACCCCCACGATCCGGACCTTGGGCCCGTGTGCCGGCAGCTCCGCGACCAGGTCGGTGAAGCTCCGCCCGATCCGGCCGAAGCCGAGCAGGAAGACGTCCAGCCGGTCGCGCGGCGCGGCCGAACCCCCGCCCACCTTCCCCAGCTGGAATCCGGCATGGATCGCGCGTTGCGCCTCCCGCGCCTGCGCCTCGGTGACCACGGCGGAGATGTTGAGTTCGCTCGAGCCCTGCGCGATCGCGATCACGTTGATGCCGGCATCCGCCAGGGCGGAGAACACCCGCCGTGCGACGCCCGGCGTCCCCGCCATGCCGAGCCCCACGACCGCGATCATCGCCACGCCGTGCCGGACGCTCACGCCGTCGATCTCGTGGTGGGCGATCTCGTCCCGGAACGCCTCGCCGAGGCACGCCTGCGCCCGGGCGGCACTCGCCGCGGGAATGGAAAAGCAGATCGAGTGTTCCGAGCTGGCCTGGGTGATGAGCGAGACCGAGATCCCCTCCCGCTGCAGCGCCGCGAAGGTGCGGGCCGCGACGCCGGGCACGCCGAGCATGCCGTTCCCCTCGACCGTGACCAGCGCCTGGCCGCCGGCGCCGGAGAGCGCCTTCACCGGCACGTCGAGCCCGGTGGCCCGCTCCGAGACCTCGGTGCCCTCGGACGACGGGTCCGCGAAGGGTCGCACGAACAGCGGGACCTTCCGTCCGATGACCGGGATGAGGGCCCGCGGGTGCAGCACCTTGGCGCCGTAGTACGCCAGCTCCGCCGCCTCCCGCACGTTGAGCTGGGGCAGCACCCGGGCATCGGGCACCACCCGCGGATCCGCAGTGAGCAGTCCGGGCACGTCCTTCCAGAGACTCACCCGGGCCGCGCCCAGTGCCCGGCCCACCAGCGCCGCGGTGAGGTCGGAGCCGCCCCGGCCGAGGGTCGTCACCTCGCCCGACGGGGCGCGGCCGATAAATCCCGTCACCACCGGGGTGACGCCCTTCGCGAGCAGCGGCTTGAGCACCTTGCGGAGCCGGGTATCGCAGCTTTCGAGTTCCGGCGAGGCATTGCCGAAGTGGGCGTCGGTGCTGACCACCTCGGCGGCATCGATGTACTTTGTGCTGATGCCCCCGGCCTGGAGCGCCGCGGTGACCAGCCGGGCGGAGAGCCGCTCCCCCCGCGCCACCACGAAGTCACTGGTGCGGGGCGTGAGCTCCCGGAGGATCGAGAGTCCCTTGGCCACCGTCTCGAGCTCGCTGACCTGGGTGTCGATGAAGGTGAGGAGCTCATTCCTCATTGCGCCCGCGGGGGTCAGGGCGCGGGTGGCCGCCTGGTGCAGGTCCCGGAGCCGGGCGGCGGCCTGGTACGCGGCCGTGACATCCCCGGCCTGGGCGCGCGCCGCCACCTCCAGCAGCAGGTCCGTTACCCCCGCCATCGCGGAGACGACCACCACCCTGGGCCCCGGCCGGCCCTGGAGGATGGAGACGGCGTGGCGCACCGCGGCAGCGTCGGCGAGCGACGCGCCACCAAACTTGTGGACCTCGAGGGGGGGAGTCTGACGGGCCATAGGGCGCGAAGGATATCACAAGCGGAACAGGGCGGTAAGGGCGACGATTCCCCTCCCGAACGCGTGCCTTTTGCCGTCGCCGCCCGCTTCTGGCTCTGGCTTGGCTGCGTCAGTTTTGGCGGGCCGGCGGGGCAGATCGCGATCATGCATGAGGAGCTGGTCGAGCGCCGCCGCTGGGTCTCCGAACGGCGCTTCCTGCACGCCCTCAACTATTGCATGCTGCTGCCGGGGCCCGAGGCCCAGCAGCTCGCCACCTACATCGGCTGGCTGCTGCATCGCGTACCCGGCGGGCTGGTCGCGGGGGGACTGTTCATCCTCCCCTCGCTGGTCCTGCTGATCCTCCTGGCCTGGGCCTACGCCGCCCTGGGACACCTCCCTGCCATCGCGGGGATCTTCGCCGGCCTGCAGCCGGCGGTGCTGGCGCTGGTGCTGCACGCGGTACACCGGATCGGCGGCCGGACTCTGACCCATCCCGTCCTGTGGCTCATCGCCATCGCGGCCTTCGTCACCAACACCCTGCTCGAGGTGCCGTTCCCCGCGGTGATCGCCGGCGCGGCCCTCGCGGGGCTGATCGGGAGCCGGCTCCTGCCCAGGGCCTTTGCGCCGCGGCCGATGGCCCACGGAACGGCGGCGGCCATCCTCGAGGATGGTGCCCCTCCGCCGCCTCACGCGCGCTGGTCGCTCCCCCGGTTCGCCGCCGTGCTCGGCGTGGGGCTCGCCTGCTGGGTCGTGCCCTTCGCCGCGCTCTGGTACGGCGGGGGCTGGCATGGGACGCTCACCCAGATGGCCTGGTTCTTCACCACCGCCGCGCTGCTCACCTTTGGTGGGGCCTACGCCGTGCTGCCGTACGTGTACCAGGGGGCGGTCGGGCAGTACGGCTGGCTCACCGGCCCGCAGATGATCGACGGGCTGGCGCTCGGGGAGAGCACCCCCGGCCCGCTGATCATGGTCGTCACCTTCGTGGGCTTCGTCGGCGGCTGGCAGGTGCTGCCCGGGGAGACCGGCTCGCCGCTCCTCGCCGGGACCGCGGGGGCGCTGGTGACCACCTGGTTCACCTTCCTTCCCAGCTTCCTCTTCATCCTGGCCGGGGGGCCGCTGGTCGAGTCCACCCACGGGGAGGTCCGCTTCACCGCGCCGCTCACCGGGGTCACCGCCGCGGTCGTGGGGGTGATGTGCGGTCTTGCCGTCTTTTTCGGCCAGCACATTCTCTGGCCCGGAGGGGAGGGGGGCGATCTCGATTTCGGCAACCTGCTGGTGGCCCTCGCGGCGCTGGCGGCACTGATGCGATACAAGGTGGGCGTGGTGCCGGTGCTGCTGGTGGCGGGGGTG
>JANRJZ010000014.1:0-3277 GCA_033763675.1 Gemmatimonadota bacterium | reverse complement strand
CCCGCCACCACGCTGCCCGCCCGCCAGATCTGCGTCGCCATCAGCTCGCTCTCGCAGTAAGTGTAGAACAGCCCACTTCAATCATCCGCCCAACCGCTCCAGCAGCACGGTGGCCCCCACGGCGGCGATACCGCCGGACGCCACCAGTACCCAGTCCCGCCGCTCGAGGCGCAGGCCCCGTTCCACCGCCACCCCGACCGCGAGCACCGCCAGCACGATGCCCAGCTGGCCGAGTTCGAGCCCGATATTGAAGGACAAGAGCGGCAGGAAGAGTGAATCCTCGCCGCCCAGCAGGCTCCGGAGAAAGCTCGAGAAGCCGAGCCCGTGGATCAGGCCGAAGCCGAGCGCCATGGCATAGCGGATCCGTTGTCCCCGGTCGGCCACGGGGGCGGTGCCTGCCGGCGCGGCCCGGGCCACGAGCACGATCGTGAGGAGGCTGGTGAAGACGATCGTCGCCGCGACGCCCGCCTCCACGGCGCCGGGGTTCACCCGGACCAGGTCCAGGGTGGCGAGTGCCAGGGTGACCGAATGCCCGAGGGTAAAGGCGGTCACCAGGATCAGCAATCGGCGCCACTGGGCCGGCTGGTAGGCCACGGTCAACGCAGCAACGAACAGGATGTGGTCGTAGCCGCGGAGATCCGCGATATGATGCATTCCGAGACGCAGGTATGTGAGGAACTCAGAGCCCATGGACGGCACCAATACGGCGGCCCCAGTCATGGGTTTCCCCGGCTCGCGAGCGGCAAGCCGCCGCAGCGGGGGAGGAGGGGACAGGCGGGTGGCAGTGAACCATCAATCGGGGCGGCGGGATTCGAACCCGCGACCTCCTGCTCCCAAAGCAGGCGCTCTACCGGGCTAAGCTACGCCCCGCGATTCCGGCTGCACGAAGTTAGGTGAGGTGGAGCCGGGCGCCAAGCCGCGGGTGGCTACCCGGTGGGACGCCGGGTTGCCTCGCGCCAGAGATAGATGGAGAGCCCGGTGATCAGGGTAATCGAGACCGCAGAGATGGCGCACCAGGGACAGAAGGTGCGCAGCACGACGAACTCGCCGTACTTGAGCCGCAGGGTGAAGAGAAAGCCGAGGCCGCTCAGGGTGAGCAGCAGCGCGGCCGGCCACCGCGCGGCCTGCCAGCGGGGCTGCAGGCTGAGGATGCTGGCGGTGAGCAGGAGCGCGTAGCCGATTACGCCGATCAGCGCCACATCCACGCCGAGGAACCAGCCCCAGCGGCTGAACATCGCACGGTTGCAGCCATCGCCGGAGGCGCAGGACAGGGTCCCGACCAGGCCGAGCTTGTACATATGCAGGTACACCGCCGAGGTGCCGGCGATGAGGCTCAGCGTGGCGATGGCCATGCGGGCCCGGAGGGCGCCGATGCCCGGTTCGGTCATGGGGACCCCGTGGTGCCGCCGGCGTGATACCCCGACTGCAGCCACCGCACGTACGCGACCACCAGCGGCACCTCGGCGGGATCCACCCGGGTCACGGGCGGCATCGCGCCGTAGTTCCAGTGGCGTTGCGGCGAGCCCGCGAGGATGGCGCTGGTCATCTGGGCATCACTGATGCGCCCCGGCAGGAAGAGGGTGTCGAGGAGCGGCGGGCCCAGCCCCTGGCCCTTGCCCAGCGCCCCATGGCAGGAGGCGCAGTAGCTGCCGTACAGCGCCGCGCCGCGCTGCAGCTCCACGGGGGGGCGGCCCGGGTTGTAGGCCGCCATGGTCGCGCTGCCGCCACCTGCACCTCCGCCGCAGCCCAGGAGGGCCACAGCGACCAGCCCGCCGTACCATTCGCGCATCAGGCCGCGCCCCCGCCGAGGGCCTGCACCAGCGCCGCGAGGGCGCGGCCGCGATGACTCACCTTGTCCTTGTCCTCCGCGCTGGCCTCCCCAAATGTCTGCCCCAGTTCGTCGCAGAGGAAGAGCGGATCGTAGCCGAAGCCGCCCCTACCACGCGGCTGCTCCAGGATGCGGCCGCCACAGGTACCCTGGAAGACCTCCGGCAAGGCGTTCGGGGCGCGCAGCAGGACGATGGCGCAGCGATACCGCGCCCGCCGCCTGGCCTCCGGCGCCCCGAGGAGCCGGCGCAGCAGTTCGGCGTTGTTGGCCTCGTCTACCTGGCGCGGGGACCCGGTGGCGCCCGCCCAGCGCTTGGACCTGACGCCGGGCTGCCCCCCGAGGGTGAACACTTCCAGTCCCGAATCGTCGGCGGCCGTGGGCAGGCCGGTCTTCTTGAGGAAATACTCGGCCTTGAGCCGGGCGTTGGTCTCGAAGCTGTCCGCCGCCTCCAGGGTCTCCTCCAGCGGGCTCTCCGGGACCCCGGCGTCGTCGGGGAAGACGACCTCGTGGCCCGCCGCCTTCAGCATGCGACGGATCTCTTCTTGCTTGCCCGCACTCCGGGTGGCGAACAGCAGCTTCATCCCGCGAGCGCCCGCTGCTGCGCGGCGAAGAGCTTCCGGATGCCGCCATGCGCGAGATCGATGAGCCGGTCCAGCTCGGGCCGGGCGAAGGTGCCGTGCTCACCGGTCCCCTGCACCTCCACGAACTGGTCGGGGTGCACCATGACGATATTGGCATCCACCCCGGCATCACGATCCTCGAGGTAGGCCAGGTCGAGCCGCGGCTCCCCCTCAACCAGCCCGACCGAGACGGCGGCCACCAGGCGGCCGAACGGGTTCGCGATCCCGGCACGCTGGGCCAGCCAGGCGCAGGCGTCGGCGAGGGCCACGCAGCCCCCGGTGATGCTGGCGGTACGGGTGCCACCATCCGCGGTCAGGACGTCGCAGTCCACCTTGATGGTCCATTCCCCGAACGCCATGGTGCCCATCGCGGCCCGAAGCGACCGGCCGATGAGCCGCTGGATCTCCTGGGTGCGGCCACCCGGACCGCGGCGCTCGCGGTCGGTGCGCTCGACGGTGGCGCGGGGCAGCATGGCGTATTCGGCGGTGACCCAGCCCTCCCCGCTCCCCTTCTTCCAGCCGGGGGCCCCCTGCTCCACCGTCGCGGTGCAATGCACCAGGGTGCCTCCCATCCGGATCAGGCACGACCCCTCGGCGTAGGGGTTGGCGCGCCGCTCGAGGACGAGAGGGCGCAACTGGTCCGGCAGGCGGCCATCAGGACGAGCCACGGAGACGCTCCACGATCGCGGTGGTGGAAAAGCCATCCTGCAGGGTGACATGCCTCACCCGCCCGCCCCGCGCGGTGACGATATCCGCCCCGACAGTGTTCTCGATGGTGTAGTCGCTGCCCTTGACCAGCACATCCGGCTCGAGCGACTGGATGAGTTCC
>JANRJZ010000013.1:0-2932 GCA_033763675.1 Gemmatimonadota bacterium | reverse complement strand
CGCGGGTTCTTCGCCCTGCAGCGGCTCGCCATCATCTCGCGCCTGCTACTGGCCCTGGCCTTCGTGCCCACGGCGCTGGTCAAGGTGCAGGGACTTCCGTTCACCGTGATGAGCACCGATACGCCAATCGGCCACTTCTTCGATGCCATGCACCGGACCGGAGGCTACTGGCGGTTCATCGGCTGGGCCCAGCTGCTGACCGGGCTGCTGCTCCTCATTCCCCGGACCGCCACGCTTGGCGCGGTGCTGTTCCTCCCGATCATCCTCAACATCTTCGTCATCACCGTCGCCCTCGGCTTCAAGGGCACGCCGTACGTCACCGGACTGATGCTGCTGGCCGCCGTCTTCCTGCTGTGCTGGGACTATGATCGGCTCAAGGGGCTGCTGTTCCGGTCCGCGGAGCGGCGGGTTCCGATCCCGGCGACCGTGCCGGTGACCCGGCTTGAACTGGGCGGCTACGCGCTCGGCACCGCCGCCGGGCTGGTCGTCCTGAGTGCCCAGCGCAGCCTGGTCCCCGCCCGCCTCGTCCTGCCCGCGCTCGCGGTGGGTGGGGTGGCCGCACTGCTGGTGCTCGCGGCCTGGCTGCAGCGACTGCTCGGACGGGGGCAGCGCCAAGCCACTGCGATCTGAACGTGGCCGCCACCCCCTGACGGCGGCGCAGCCGAGCGCCTATCCTGCAGGAGCCCCTGACGAGGGAATCGGCGCGTGCAGCCTCCCCGGTTGGTCCCGGCCTGCCTGATCCTGCTCCCGCTCGTGCTCGGCTGCCGCTCCGTCCGCACCAGCGGGGAAGCCCAGCCGGTGCCCGCAGCGGCGAAGACCACGCTCGAAGTGGACAACCGCGGCTTCCTCGAGATGACCGTCTACGCCTTCGACGCCAGCGGGCACCGGGTGCGGCTGGGCGTCGCCGGGAGCCACGCGGTCACCGTGCTCACCATCCCCGACTACCTCGTCCGCTCCGCAACGGTGCTCCGCTTTCTCGCCGACCCGGTGGGTGGCCGGGGTCCACCCGTCAGCGATGAGATCACGGTGGAGCCGGGGGACGTCGTGACGCTGATCGTCCGGGGGGGCTAGGCTGGTGGAAGACGGGGAACGGGGAAACGGAGAAGCGGGAAGACGCCGTTTCTCCGTTTCTCCGTTTCTCCGTTTCTCCGTTCGAAGAACCCGGCCCAGCGCGGACTACTCGCTCGTCCCGACTACCGCAGCCAGGCCGGCATGGTCCGACGGCCAGAGGGGGTGCAACGGCCCCGGGAACTTCTCCGCGGCCCGCGCCCCGAGCAGGCCGATGCGCCCGACCACTTCACCCGAGGGCCGCCCGATGCCGCGGGTCCAGACGTAGTCGATCCGCTGGTCGAAGGCTGCTTCCGGGTTGGACAGATCCTCGGCGTGGCAGCAGGTGAAGCCGCTGCGGCCGGGGTAGAGGGCGGCCCAGAGATCGGTGAAGCCGGCGCCGGACAGCACCTGGTGCATGAGGGAGCCGGGGTAATCATTGAAGTCGCCCAGCAGGATCGCCGGGCTGAGGGTGCCGAGCACGGCGGCGAGTTCGGTGGCCTGGGCGGCGCGCAGCAGGCCGAGCCCGGGCGCCGTGCCTGACTCGAGGTGGGTGTTGAGCACGGTGTAGCGTCGGCCATTCACCCGGAATTCAGCGGCCACGTAGCCCCGAAGAATCGTGACCCCCGGCGCCACCGTGCCGATGTTCTGCTGGAACTGCCGCGCGGCGAGGACCGGGCCGAGGTCGGCCCGGCGAGCGTCGTACAGCAGCGCGTCGAAGTCCACCAAGCTCACGCCGGGCAGTGGGGCGGCGGTGGTGTTCTGCACCGTGGCGGCCACCCGGTAGTCGAGCCCGCGATCCGCCAGGGCCTGCAACAGGGTCGCCAGGAAGTCCTGGTGGATGACCGGCGCGGGGATGCCGAGCGGGGTCAGGTCGATATCCAGCCGGGAGACCTCCTGCAGGCCGACCACGTGCGGCCGCTGGCGCTCGATTTCCCGGGCAAGGGCGCGGGCCCGCGCCGGGAAGTCGGTGGCCTGCACCACGGCGATTGCGCCCAGCAGGGCCGGGAGGTCATCGGTGGGGTCCGGGGTGGCGAGGGCACCGATCACCCGATCCACATCGGCGCCCACGTAGAGGTTGCGGCTGATGACGCTGATGGTCCGGGTGGTCACGGAGGCATCCACGGCCACGGCGCGACTGCCCTCGCCGGCGTCGGACGTCGGGTTCATGCAGGCACTGCCGACGATGGCGAGCGCGCTCAGCAACAGGGTCGTGCGTTTCATCGGGCCTCCGGGGTACTTGGGAACGGAACAGCCGTTCAGGCACACCGGATATAGGACAGGAGAATCAGCCGGGGGTCAAGCGGGGGGTGGGAGGGGAACGGCGGAACGGGGAACGGGACAACCGTCGGAGAGTCCTGCCTCAGGACGTTTCGCTGGCGGGGTAGAGCGCGCGGTACAACGCCAGGTTCCGCTGGATGATGCGGACGTAGTCGCGGGTCTCGCGGAAGCTGATCCGCTCGATAAACAGTTCCGGGTCCTCGGCGGCGCGCCCGGCCGACCAGGTCGGCACCCGGCCCGGCCCCGCATTGTACGCCGCGAGGCCGCGGACGATGTCGCCATTGAAGCGCTGCAAGACCTGGCCCAGGTAGAAGGCGCCGAACCGGAGATTGAGGGCCGGTTCGTCCAGGTGGTCCACCCGCCAGCCGCGGAGGCCGAGCTGGCGGGCGATCAGCCGCCCGGTGCCGGGCATGATCTGCATCAGGCCGCGGGCGCCCACCCGCGAACGGGCCTCGGGATTCCAGGCGGACTCCTGGCGGATCAGCGCGGCAAGGAGCATGGGATCCAGTCCGGTGGCGGCCGCCTGCTCCGCCAACTGCTGGTCGTAATGTCGCGGGTAGAGCAAGCGATAGGTCCGGCTGTCCCGCGCCGCGCCGCGCGCCAG
>JANRJZ010000012.1:0-3553 GCA_033763675.1 Gemmatimonadota bacterium | reverse complement strand
GGGGGCTCGGGCAGCCGTTTCTGGCCGCTCAGCACCCCGACCATGCCGAAGCAGCTCCTGCCCCTTACCGGGCCGCTCTCCACCGCGGAACAGGCGCTGGTTCGCCTGGAGGGGCTGATCCCCCGCGAGCGGGTGCTGGTGGTGACCGGGCCCGCCCTCGCCCCGCAGCTCGAGCAGGTGCTCGGGCTCCCGCACGAGAATGTCCTGGTGGAACCACGGGCCGCCTCCACCGGCCCGGCCCTCGTCTGGGCCACCTTCGAGGCCCGGCAGCGCGATCCCGAGGCGGAGGTGCTGTCGCTCCACGCCGACTGGTCCATCCGCGAGGATGCCGCCTTCCGGCACACCGCCGAACAGGCGCTCGCCACCGCGGTGCGCTACCGCCGGCTGGTGACCGTGGGGATCGTCCCCTCGCGTCCGGATACCGGCTTCGGGTACATCGTTCCGGGAACCTCGCTGGATGACGTGGCGCGGACCGTTGCGCGCTTCGCCGAGAAGCCCAGCGCGGCGACCGCCCTCGACCTGATGGCCTCGGGGGCCTGGTGGAACAGCGGCCTCTTTGCCTGGACCGCGGAGGTGCTGCTGGATGAGGTGGCCCGGAACACGCCGGAGATCGCCCCGAGCCTCCCACGGCTCGACGCGGGCGACATTCCCGGCTTCTTCCGCGGCGTGACGCCGGTCTCCATCGACGTCGGGGTGCTGGAACGGAGCCACGCGGTGGCGGTCGTGCCCGGCCGGTTCACCTGGGACGATGTCGGCACCTGGGATGCCCTCGCCCGGATCCGCCGCCGGGACAGCCGCGGCAACGTGACCCAGGGCCCGGTGCACCTGATTGACTGCGATGACTGCGTGGTCTGGTCGAGCGGGGACCCGATCGTCCTCGCGGACCTCAAGGACAAGGTCGTGGTGCACGCCAACCGGCGGTTGCTGGTGATTCCCCGGGCTCGCGCCGCCGAGCTCAAGAGCATCCTCGATCAGCTTCCTCCCGAAATCCGCGACCTCCCGTGAGCCTGGTCCTGCTCGAGCCCGCCGACCCCGGCCCGGAATGGCAGCCATTCCGCGGGGTACGTCCGGTGGCGGAGCTCCGGGCCGGCATCTGGAAGGTTCGCGAACGGTGGGAAGCCGCGCTGGATCGCGAGACCACCGCGATCCTGGGCCCCCACGTTGCCGGCTTCCACGAAGTGGATGAACCGGTGGTCCAGGCCGGGGCGCAGGCCACCGGCCCGGTCATCGTGGCGGCGGCGTGGTTTGCCCCGACCGGCGCGCCCATCGTCCTGGCCCCCGACACCCGGCGCCTCGTCCACCAGGGCCGGACCGTCGCCTGGGTGGTCCCCGCCGGCGCTCGCTGGAACGGCCCGACAGACCAGGGGCCGGCGCTCGAGGTGGACGGGCTGCTCCTCCGGGGCTGCCACGACCTCGTGACCGCACTGGAGCGTTTCCTCCCCGCCGATTGCCTGGGCTTCGCGGCCGGCCCCGTGGACCAGGTGCCGGCCGGCAGCATCGTGCTCGGCGACCCCGCGCTGGTCCTGAGCCGCGGGGCCAGCGTGGAGCCAGGCGTCGTGTTCGATACCAGGGGCGGGGCCATCGTGCTGGAGGCCGGCGTGGACGTCCGGCATGGCAGCCGGCTGGAGGGCCCGCTCTACGCCGGGGAGAAGAGCCGCCTGCTGGGCGGCCACCTGCGCGGCAGCGTGTTCGGGCCGCGCTGCAGCGTGAAGGGGGAGGTGAGCAACAGTCTCTTCCTCGGCTACGCCAACAAGAGCCATGACGGGTTTGTGGGCCACAGCGTGCTCGGGCACTGGGTCAACCTCGGCGCGCTCACCACGACCTCAAACCTCAAGAACACCTACGGCGAAGTGCAGCTCACGGTGGACGGACGCCGGATCGAGACCGGACGCCAGTTCCTGGGCAGCCTGGTCGGGGATCACGCCAAGACCGCGATCGGCACCATGCTGGCGACCGGCACCGTCATCGGCGCAGGCGCCAACGTGTTCGGCGCCACCACGCCGCCGCGGGAGGTCCCGCCGATGGCATGGGGGGTGACCGGTGGCGAGCGGATGACGGAAGAGGGATTCCTCACGGTGGCCAGCCGGGTGCTCCCGCGACGCGAGGTCCCGTGGACCGCGGAGCGCCGGGCGGCGCTCGAACGTACCTATCGCCGCGTGACCGGGCGGTGACCACCCTCTACGTCCTTGGCTCCGGCTCCTCGGGCAACGCCTTCGCCGTCGGCTCTGGAGACGAGGTGCTGCTGGTGGACGCCGGCTTCAGCGCCCGGGAGACGGAGCGTCGGGCCGCCGCGGTCGGGCTCGATCTCCGCCGCGCGGTCGGCCTTCTGCTCACCCACGAGCACGGCGACCACACCGCCGGCGCCGCCCGTCTGGCCCAGACCCTCCGGGTGCCGGTTCTCACCGCCCCGGGTACCTGGGACCGGCTCCGCCCCCGGATGCCCACCGCGCGCTTCCTGCCGCTCACGATGCTCGGACCGACCACGCACGGCCGGTTTGTGGTGGGCGCCTGCCCCACCAGCCATGACGCCGCCGAGCCGGTGGCGCTCGCCATCCGCACCGCGTCCGGCCACCGGATCGCGGTGGCCTACGACCTGGGCCGCCCGACCGTGGCCGTGCGCTACCTGCTGCGGCAGGCCCATGCGATCGTGCTGGAAGCGAATCACGATGAGGTGCTGCTCCGGACCTCGAGCTATCCGCCGGTGGTGCAGGAACGGATCGCGGGATCGGGGGGGCATCTGTCCAACCGGGCGGCGGCGGAACTGCTGGCCGAGGTGGCGCACCCGGGGCTCGAGGTTGTCGTGCTGGCCCACCTGAGCGAGCGGTGCAACAGCGCCGAGCATGCGCGGGCCGAGGTGGCCCCGGTCCTCGCGGCGCATGGAACCGCGCTGCATGTGGCGCTGCAGGACCAGCCGCTGGCCCAGATCGTCCTCACCGCCTTCGCGACGACGGCATAGCCCCGAGGGCAGGCCACCTGGCCCGCCCCCGTGTGTCCGCGGTGGTCCGCTCCGGCCCCGGGACTACGGCGCCTCGGGATCCGGCGGCACCGGCGTGCCCTCGGGCCGCGGTGTGGGGGGGCCAATCTTCGAGAGGGTCACCGGCTTCGCCAGATCCCCGCCCGACAGGGTGAGCTTGGCCCCCTTCACCTGCAGCTTGTACGTCACCCATTCCCCACCCAGCGCGATCATGACGCTGTCCGCCTTGAGCCGCCAGCGGACCGTCTCCTTGCCCCAGCTGGCGCTCGAATCGGGGCGGACGGTGATTTCCCGCGGCGCATCGCGCCGGTCCTGGTCCCGCAGTTCCGCCTTCCAGGTGCCGACGATCGGCGCCTCCGCCTGGGCGGCCGCCGGGGCGGTGGCCAGGGTGGCCCCCAGGGCCAGCAGACACAGTTGCTTCAGCACGATGTTCCCTCCGGTGGACACTTTCGGGCCCCGAACCGCGCCCGCGGGCATGCAGGGCAGGAACCGCGCCAATCTAATCCGGTGATGCGGCTCACCAAACCGAGCGCCCCGGGCCGTGGAGGCCCGGGGCGCCGGCAGGTCCCGCCGCCGCGG
>JANRJZ010000011.1:0-16498 GCA_033763675.1 Gemmatimonadota bacterium | reverse complement strand
CGAACTCGACGGCATCGTGGCCGCGCTGGAACGGGGGGTGCAGCGGGGGTAGGGGGCGGGACGGCAGGACGGCAGGACGGCAGGACGGCAAGACGGCAGGACGGCAACGGTGGCGGTGGCCGGATGGGACGGCGGGGGTGGAGCGCGCGTCGGTGAGCGGTAGCACGATTGAGCACTGGCCCCGAGTAGCGGAACCGCAGCGCGCGGAATCCCCGCCGGCCCATGCGGCCGTCGGAATGGCTCGGAGGGCGGGGGATTGCTTCGGCCCCTCCGGGGCCTCGCAATGACAGCCGTTCCCCGTTCTCCCGGTCTCCCCTTACTTTCCGCCCCATGCTGAAGCTCACCTTCCTCGGCACCGGCGCCGCCTGCCCCACCGTCGACCGCAACGTCGCCGCCCTCGCGCTCGTCCGCGAGGGGGAGACCCTGCTGTTCGACTGTGGCGAAGGCACCCAGCGCCAGATGATGCGCTACGGCGTGAGCTTCACCTTTCGCGACATCTTCTTCACCCACTTCCACTCCGACCACCTCCTCGGCGTCATCGGCCTGCTCCGCACCCTCGGCCTGCTCAACATCTTCGGCGAGCACGAAGCCCGGAGCGAGGGCCTCACCCTCTACGGCCCCCGCGGCGCTAAGCGGATCCTCAGCCACGCCCTCGAGGTCGGAATCGAACGGGTCAAGTTCCCGGTGGAGATCGTCGAGCTGGCCGTCGGCGACGTGGTCAAGCGGGACGAGTACGATATCGTCACCTTCCCCACCGAGCACCGCGCCGACACGATCGGCTACGCGCTGGTGGAACACATCCGGAAGGGCCGCTTCCATCCCGACCTGGCGCGCAGCATGGGGATTCCCGAGGGGCCCCTCTGGGGCAGGATCCACAAGGGAGAGACCGTCGCCCTCCCCGATGGGCGGGTCATCACCCCCGCGGAGCTGGTGGGCCAGCCGCGTCCGGGGCGAAAGGTCGTCATCACGGGGGACACCCGCCCGGTCGCCGCCGTGCAGGCCATCTCGGCCGGCGCCGACCTCCTGGTGCACGAGGCCACCTTCAGCCACCAGGACCAGGCCCGCGCCGTCGAGACGGGGCACTCCACCGCCACGGAGGCCGCGGAGATCGCGCGCGCCGCGGGGGTGAAGCGGCTGGCGCTGACCCACATCAGCCCCCGCTACTCCCGGGAGGCGCCCGAGCTCCTCGCCGAAGCGCGCGGCATCTTCCCCGAGACCGTGATCGCCCGGGACGGGATGGAACTCGAGGTGGCGTTTGAGGTGGAGGGGGGGTAGGGAGGGTCGGGAAACGGGGAAACGGGGAAACGGGGAAACGGAGAAACGGGGTGCGCTCCCCACCGTCACCTCATCCCGCGGGTAGCGAGGGATCTACTACCCGGTCCTGGGAGCCTGGGTGAAAGGTGGTCTCTCGCGGCGTCCGCCGCCCCCCCCGTTTCCCCGTTTCCCCGTTTCTCCGTTTCTCCGTCCCTCTACGCCCCATACCTCGCCAGGTACGCCGGCACGTCAAACTTGTCCTTCGCGGCCTTGAGCGACTGATACCGCACCGTCCCGTAGATCGGCCGCCGGTAGAACGGCCGGTCGAACTTGCCGAAGATCCACATGATCCCGCCATACGAGTTCGGATCCCGGCCATCCAGCGCGTACTTGTTGTTGAGATGCTCCAGCACCCGCAGGCACTCCGCCGCGTTGGGCGTCCACTGCAGCACCGTCTTCCCCCACAGCATCCGCATGTAGTTGTGCATCCACCCCTCGCGCAGGTAGGAGCGCTGCGCCGCATTCCACAGCTCCTCGCCGGTACGGGCCTGCTCCAGCTCCTCCAGGGTGTAGAGGTGCGGCCGCGGGTCCGCCTCGTGATCGGAGAGCTCCTTCCGGGCCCAGGCGGGGACGCCGTCCAGGGTCCGGTGCCGCGGATTGAAGTGACAGAAGTTGTGCGCCACCTCCCGCCAGGTGAGCGCCTCGTCGAGGAACTTGGCGTACTGCTCCGCCGGCCCCGCCTCCCGTACCGCCAGCAGCACCTCGTGGATCGACAGGTTGCCGAAGTGCAGCCAGGGTGACAGCCGGCTCACCGCGTCGGGCTTGTTGGGATCGTTCCGGTCCTCGGTGTAGTTGCCGATGCCCGTCCGCAGGAACTCCGCCAGCCGGGCCCGGCCCGCCCGGGTCCCGCCGCGGAACGTGGTCGAGGGTGGTACCGAGTGGTCCACGTCGCACTCGCCCACGAGCTTCCGGATTCCCGCGGCCGAGCCGACCAGCCGCCGAGCCGCCGAGCCGTCAAACGGGAGTTCAACCGTCCTCCGGACCTTCAGTTCCGGATTCCCCACCGGCCAGAGGTAGTGCGGCAGCGCCTCCATCAGCACCGTGCGGATCCCGCGGGCGGTGCTCTGCTCCTTCTGGTGGTAGGCCATCGGCACCACGGTGGCCGACTCCACCGCGATCACCGGCGTCTCCACCTTGCGGGCCAGCCCCCGCGTCTGCCGCGGCGCGATGAACGTGGGGAAGTAGTCGGTGACGACGAGGGCGGCTCTCCGCGCCAGGGCAACCAACGCCGACGGGGAATCGGGAAATGGGAAACGGGAAATGGTGGCGATGCCGCTTCCCGCTTCCCGTTTCCCGCGTCCCGGCCGTTCCCGCATCCCCGCCGGCCGCTGGGTGTACTCCCCCACCGACCGGTCCAGCCAGAAGGCGTAGTTGATCCCCTTCGCCTCGAAATCGGCGTAGAGATCGGCCACGCTCTCCAGGATCCAGGTGTGGAAGCGGTCGCTGGCCCAGGGGTAATCGTGCCGCAGGCCGTGATAGACCTGGAGCGGCAGCCCCAGCGCGTTGGCCTGCTCGATCGCGAAGTTGAGGGCGAAGTTGTCGTTTGCCCGGTGCGTCGTCTGCATCCAGTACAGCACGAACTCCCCGCCGGCGCGGGGCCGCGCGTCGGCGGGGGCGTGGATCCGGTGGTCGTCCAGCGGGGCGTGCGTCATCGGCGGCGCATCGGCTCGACGACTCGGCGGCGCCGAGCCTGACATCCCTTACCCCTGATCATGATCGAAGCTCCATCCCGTCTCGTCGGGCTCCAGCGTGGCCAGGAACCGCTTCCGTTCCGCTCGCATCTCCGCCAGCTCCGTTGCCGGGATCCGCTCCAGCCCCTTGAGCACCAGCGCCATGCGCTGTCCCACGTCCAGCTTCTTCCGCCGGATGTCGTCCAGGAAGGTCCAGTAGAGATAATTGAACGGACAGGCGTCGGGGCCGGTGCGGCGGGCGGGGTCGTAGCGGCAGCCGGCGCAGTAGTCGCTCATCCGGTTGATGTAGGCGGCGCTCGAGACATAGGGCTTGGACGCGAGCAGCCCGCCGTCGCCGAACGTCGCCATCCCCACCACGTTGGGCAGCTCCACCCACTCCATGGCGTCGGCGAAGCCGGCCCAGAACCACTCCGACAGCCGGAGCGGATGCACCCCCGCGAGCGTGGCGAAGTTGGAGAGCACCATCAGCCGGTGGATGTGATGTGCGTACGCCGTGTCCCGCACCATGCGCACCGAATCCCGCAGGCAGGCCAGGTCGGTCCGCTCCGGCTCCCAGTAGAGCCGGGGCAGCGGCCGCTCGAAGCCGAAGTAATTGTGCTCGCGGTACTGCGGCATCTTCAGCCAGTAGATCCCGTTCACGTACTCCCGCCAGCCGATGACTTGCCGGACAAAGCCTTCCACGGAACTGAGGGGAACGGAGAACGGGGAACGGAGAACGGGGAACGGGGAACGGAGAACGGGAGATGCCGCCGGACGGGGGGTCGGGTGAAGTTGCGCCCGGCCAACACCAGCCGCCGGACGGGGGGTCGGGTGAGGGGGCGCTTGGCCACCGCACGCCCCCGAACCCGACCCCCCGTCAGGCAGCGACCACTCACCGCCGCTCCCGAGACGAAACCGTGCCACCGCCGCCTCCACCATCTCCCCCGGGTGCAGCAGCCCCACATTCATCGCCGGGCTCAGCCGCGAGTGGTAGAGGTACCGTTCCCCCGACAGCATCGCGTCTTCATAGGGCCCGAAGTCCGCGAGACGATGGTCGAGGAAATCCTCCAGCGCCTCGAGCGCCTGGGCCCGCGTCACCGGCAGGTCGAACCCCTCGACGCTGCCCCAGAGCCCGTTCCCCGTTCCCCGTTCTCCCAATTGCGTCACCAGCGCCATCACCTCGCGCGTGATCCCGTCCGGCTCGAACCCCGCCGGTGCCGGTGGCAGCCCGCGCTTCCGCAGCGCCTTGGCGGTCGCGCGGTTCTCCCGGTCGAGATTCCACTCGCCGCCCACCGGCTGCCCCTGTTCCATCAGTACGCCGAGCCGCTTCCGCTGCCAGCGGTAGAAATCCTCCATCCGCAGCAGCTTCCGCCCCTTGGCCCACGCCTGGAAGTCGGCGCGGGAAGTCAGGAACCTCCGGTCGGGCAGGATCTCGATCGGGGAAATGGGGCGCAGCGCCTCACCGATCCCCCACTCCGCCGCCTCCTGCGCATACACCACCCCCGGCCCGAACTCCGCGATGTGGGCCCCGATCCCCGCCGCATAACTCGGCGCCACCCGGTGATCCACCTCGTACCCCGCCGCCCGAAGCTCCGCCACGAAGTGCCGCAGCGCCGACAGCTCCAGCACCAGCTTCCAGCGATGCCAGGGGAGCGCCGCGTTCCGGCCGCTGCTCTCGATCAGCAGCACCCGACCCGCATCGGGGGTCGGCGGCAGATGGGCCGTGGCGGTGGACAGCTCCCACGGCCCCACGAACCAGGTGGGGCGCGACATGAGGTGAATCTATCGGGCGGCGCGACGCGGCGGCCGATGACGGCGGGAAGGTTGGACAGGGGGAAACGGGGAAACGGGGAAGCGGGGAAACGGGGAAGCGGGGAAGCGGGGAAACGGGGAAACGGGGGAACGGGGGAACGGGGAAACGGGGAAACGGGGAAGCGGGGACGCGGGGAAACGGGGAAACGGGGAAACGGGAGACGGGGCCGCGGGGGAGCCGCGGAGGGTGCGCCGCTCGGGGATCTCACCGATCCTGTGCGGCCACCCTCCGGGGCGACAACGCGGCTCCGTCTCCCGCATTCCTACCGTCGCTACCGTCGCTACCGTCTACCGCCCCGGATACCCTTCGGCCTGCTTCACTTCCTCGATCTGCTGCACATGCCGCCGGGTGTGCGCCGCCATGAACACCAGCCACTGCACCCCGTCCATCGGGCCGAGCGCGGGGTGCGGCAGCCGGTGCCAGCGCAGCGCGTCCTGGGTCCCGTGCACGTAGTGCAGCGTGGTGGTGTGATTGGCCAGCTGCGCCGCCACCAGCGCGTCGGTGGTGGCCCAGGTGCCGCTGGGCGCGAACCCCTCCGGCGCGTTGAACTTGGCCGACCGGTCCGCCATCAGCGTCCGGTAGCGCCCCTCCGCTGCGGCGGCGTCGGCCGCGGGCTCCTCCTCCGGCGTCTGCAGCAGCGGCCCCCGCACCTGCCCGCCGATCGCCTGCTCCACCAGCGCGATATGCTCCGCCACTTCGGCGATGGACCAGCGGGTGGGCGCCGGCTTGAAGCGCCACTGCGCTTCGGTGAGCCCGCGGGTCGCGGCGATGAACTCCTGCTGCGCGGTGGTGAGGTCCCGCACCAGCATGGCGCGCTCATCGGGGGTGATCGGCCCCGGCGGCGCGGCGGTGGGTGCGGTGAGGGGAAGAACCAGCGCCGCGAGGGCGGCAAAGGAAAGCGTACGCATCGATGCCTCAGTTTGAGGGAAGGCTTGGACGGTAGATGGTCGGGCGGGAGAGCGGTAGGGTGGGGGGACGGCAGGACGAGCCGCCGAGCCGCCGAGCCGCCGAGTCGCCGAGCCGCCCCCCTACCCCCCCCTCGCCGCCCGTGCCAGCGCCCGGATCATCCCGCCGAACAGGTACTGGTGCAGGGGCCAGAGGCTGTACCAGTAGAGCTTTCCGAGCAGGCCGGCCGGGTCAAAGATCGCGGTCTGGTGGATGATGCTCCGGTCGCCGTGCGGCTCGACCTCGAATTGCAGCCACGCCCGGCCCGGCATCCGCATCTCGGCCGCCAGCCGCAGCAGCCGGTCGGGCTCCACGCTCTCCACCCGCCAGAAGTCGAGGGTGTCCCCCGGGCGCACCTGCTCCGGATCGCGCCGCCCGCGGCGGAGCCCCGGCCCGCCGGCGATCAGGTCCACGATCCCCCGCAGCCGCCAGAGGACCCCGGCGTAGTACCATCCGGTATCGCCGCCGATCCGGCGGATCGGCCGGAACGCCTGCGCCGGCGGGCACGCCACCTCGATCCGCCGCACATCCACCAGCCGGGCCCCGAACTGCCGCCCACCCCAGCTTGCCTTGCGGCCCGCCACCGAGAGCGCATCCGACCAGCGGGTGGCGGCAAACTCCCGGTCCTCGTTGGCCAGCGCCCGCGCCATCGCCTGGCGCATGCCGAGCGGCCGGACCCGGAAGGTTCGGAGGGCAAGGTCGTCGCGGACGATGGTCTCGTTCCTGAGGCCGTCCACCATGGCGCGGCCGACGCGGGCGTACACCGGCGTCACCAGCCCCAGCCAGAGGCTCGAGAGCCGGGGGGTCAGCACCGGCACCGAGATGAAGGAGCGCCGCAGTCCCCGCTGCCGGGCGTACTCCCGCATCAGCTCGCCGTAGGACACCCGGTCCGGGCCGCCGATCTCGTACACCGCGCTCTCCTCGCCGGGGAGGTCCAGCGCCTCGCGCAGGTAGGCGATCACGTCCTCGATCCCGATCGGCTGGGTGGGGGTGGCCACCCAGCGGGGCGTGATCATCACCGGCAGGGTCTCCACCAGCGCCCGGATCATCTCGAACGACGCGCTCCCCGAGCCGAGGATGATCGCGGCCCGGAGCTCGGTGGTGGGCACGCCCGACTCACGCAGGATCCGGCCCACCTCGTGCCGGCTGTGGAGGTGGGAGGAGAGGTCATCGCCGCCGCCGAGGCCGCCGAGGTAGATGAGGCGCCGGACGCCGGCGGCACGGGCCGCGGCGGCGAAGTTGCGGGCGCCGATGCGGTCCGCCTCCTCGAAGGAGCCGGCCGATTCCATCGAGTGCACCAGGTAGACGGCGCAGTCCACGCCGGCGAGCGCCGCGGCGAGGGAGGCGGGGTCCTGCACGTCGCCCGCGACCACCTCGGTGCCCGGCCGTACCCGGGCCCGGAGCTGCTCGGGGCGGCGCGCCAGGCAGCGGACCTTCCGTCCCTCCTGCTCCAGCGCCTCCAGCAGCCGGCCGCCGACGTAGCCGGTGGCGCCTGCCAGCAGGATCCGGTCGCCGCTCATTCCGCGGTGGCCAGCGCCGCGAGCGCGCTCCGCAGGTCGGTCAGCTGGGCGACGATCTCGCCGTCCGCCGCCTCGATCTCCGCGCGGTAGGACTCCGCCGCCGCCCCGCCGACCAGCAGGGGCAGGTCCGCCGGCAGCGCCCGCCGCAGGGCGGCGAGCTGCCCGCCGAGGGTGGGGTCGCCGGTCGGGTGAATCAGGCTGAGCGCCACGGCCTGGGCCCGGGTGCGTTGCGCCGCCGCGGCGATCTCCGCCACCGGCAGATCCACTCCCAGGTACACCACCCGCCAGCCCTCGGCCGCGGCGGTGGCGGCCACCAGCAGCGATCCACCCTCGTGGACCTGGTTGGGCGGGGTGGCCACGACCACCGTGGGGCCGCGGGTTCCCGCCTCGGTCGTTTCCCGGACCCAGCTCAGGACCTGGCGGAACACCGCCGTGGCCAGGTGCTCGTGCGCGATTCCGAGGGATCCGGCGCGCCACCGCTGCCCGACCTCGGTCAGCACCGGCGCCACCACCCGGTCGAGGAAGGGGTGCACCCCGAGGGCCACGACCCCCCGTTCCATCTGGCGGCGGAGCCCGGCGCCGTCCAGCGCCTCGATGGCCCGGAGCGCCGACTCCCGCCACCGTCCCGCCTCTCCCTCTCCCGCCGCGGTGTCCAGCCCCACCCGCTCGGCCTGGTCCGCCTGGGCCAGTCGCGCCAGCTCCACCCGTGACAGCTGCGCCAGCTGTCCGATGGCGCCGCCGTGACTGGTCAGTTGCCGGAGCAGCGTCAGCCGCTCGATGTCGGCATCGGAATAGAGCCGTTGTCCTCCCTCGCTCCGGGCGGGGCTCACCACCCCGTAGCGCCGCTCCCAGGCGCGGAGGACGTGGGTGGAGAGCCCGGAGCGCTGGGCCACGACCCGGACCGGGTGCCGGGGCAGGTCGTTTGTCGGGGCTGGTTCGGTGGCTGTCATGGCCAATAGTACGCCAATGTCTAAGTTATGTCAAGGAATACACCTAGACAGTACCTTGACAACCGGCTCTGTTGCCCATATATTCTTCGACGTAACTTAGACACACAACGATCCTCTATTGGAGTCCGAACATGCTGAACCTGAACCTCCGCGCCGTCGTCCCGGCCGCGCTGACCGTCGCCGCCCTGCTGGCCCTGCCCACCGCCGGCGCCCTCCAGGCCCAGGGTGCGGCGGCCAAGTCGGCCCCGAGCGCCAACATCGTCGAGACCGCCGTGGCGGCGGGGCAGTTCAAGACCCTGGCGGCGGCGCTGCAGGCCGCCGACCTCGTCACCACCCTGTCGGGCAAGGGCCCCTTCACCGTCTTCGCGCCGACCGATGCCGCCTTCGCCAAGCTGCCTGAGGGCACCGTGGCCGGCCTGCTCAAGGACAAGCCCAAGCTCACCGCCATCCTGACCTACCACGTGGTTCCCGGGATCATCACCGCCCAGGACCTGAAGGCCCGGGCGGATGCCAACGGCTACGTCACCCTCAAGACGGTCCAGGGTTCGGACCTCCGGATTCACCTGGCCGGCGCCATGGTCCACGTGGGCGACAAGAACGCCAACGTCACCGCCGCCGATGTCCGCGCCAGCAACGGCATCATCCACGTGATCGACGCGGTCGTCCTGCCCGCGATGTAATGCCCGCTGCGCCGCCGGGGCCCCGGCCCCGGCGCCGCTCGGCGGTTCCCTCTTCCAAACGGCCCTGAGTAGGAGTGCTGAACGATGAACAACAGGTATCTGGCCGCGGGCCTCGCGGCACTGGTGCTGGCGACGGCGGCCTGCAGCGATGACGACAGCAACGGCCCGGGCCCCCGGGCGCAGGTGCGGGTGGTGCATGCCTCGCCCGACGCCCCCGCGGTGGACGTGCTGGTGGACGATCAGTCGGTGCTCACCGGCGTGGCGTACAAGGGCTTCTCCGGCTTCCTCAGCGTCGCCGCCGGCAGCCGGAACATCAAGGTCAACGCCGCTGGCAGCAGCACCACGGTCATCAACGCCGACCTGACGCTGACCAAGGACAGCGCCTACACCGTGATCGCCACCGACCTGGTCGCGAACATCACGCCGCTGGTGCTCGCCGACGACCTCTCCGATCCCGCGGCGGGGAGCTTCAAGCTCCGCCTGGTGCACGGCGCGCCGAACGTGGGCCTGGTGGACATCTACATCACCGCCCCGGGCGCCGACATCAGCGGCGTCACCCCCGACCTCGCCGGCGTCGGCTTCCAGGTTGCGAGCGGCTACATCGAGGCCCCGGCGGGCCAGTACCAGGTGCGCATCACCCCGGCGGGCTCCAAGACGCCGGCGCTCGACACCGGCGCGCTGACGCTCGGCGCCGGGCAGATCCGCACCGCGATCGCCGTGGAAGCGGTGGGCGGCGGGGTGCCGCTCGCGGCGCTGCTGCTCGCGGACAAGAACTGAGCATGATACCCGGCGCGGTGCTGGTGCTTGGCGGGACCGGCGGCATCGGCACCGCGCTGGTGCGGCGGCTGGCGGGGGATGGCATCCCCGTCGGCATCGCCGCCCGGCGGCTCGGCCCGCTCACCGAGCTGTCGCAGGAGACCGGCGGCCTGCCGCTGCCGCTCGAGGCCACCGACCCCGAGGCGGTGCTGCAGGCGGCGCAGCGGGTGCACCTGGAGTACGGCGCCCTCGCCGGCGTGGTGAACTGTGTCGGCTCGCTGCTGCTCAAGCCGGCCCACCTCACCAGCCCGGAGGAGTGGGACCTGACCATGGCCCAGAACCTCCGCACCGCCTACGCCGCGGTCCGGGCCGCGGCCTGTGTCATGACCGGCCCCGGCAGCGTGGTGCTCCTCTCCTCCGCCGCGGCGCGGGTGGGGCTCGGCAACCACGAGGCGATCGCGGCCGCCAAGGCCGGCGTCATCGGCCTGACCCTCTCGGCCGCGGCGACCTACGCGCCGCGCGGCATCCGGGTCAACGCCGTGGCGCCCGGGCTGGTCCGGACCCCGCTCGCGGCGTTCCTCACCGCGAACGAACCCGCCCTCAAGGCCTCCGCGGCGATGCACCCGCTGGGCCGGATCGGCGAGCCGGAGGACGTCGCCGGCGCCATCGCCTGGCTCCTCTCTGACGAGGCCGGCTGGATCACCGGGCAGGTGCTGGGCGTGGATGGCGGACTCGGCACCGTGCGGACCCGCCGGTAACTACTCATACTGAACTGGGAACACCCATGATGCCGACCACCCTCGCCCCGCCGGCGACGCACGTTGCCGGGATGCTGCAGACCCTGATGGCCGCCGACCGGTTCCGCACCTTCATCGCGGCCGTGGCGGCGGCGGGGATGAGTCGCGACCTCTCCCGCGGCGGCCTCACCGTCTTTGCGCCGAGCGACTACGCCTTCGAGCGCCTGCCGGTCGAGACCCTGACCACCCTCTTTTCCGACCGGGACCGGCTCCGCGTCTTCCTCGCCGCCCATGTCGTGCGCGGCGAATACGCCGAGCGGGACCTCATCCCCTTCACCCGGCTCCCGACGCTCGCGGGCAGTGAGCTCACCCTCTCCATCGGCCGGGACGACCGGGAGATCCTGGTGGACGGCATCGGCATTGTTACCACCGACATCGTCACGTCGGGCGGGGTGGTGCATGAGCTGGATGGGGTGCTGGGGTAAGCCGTTGGGCGGTTGGGCGGTTGGGCGGTTGGGCGGTCGGGCGAGCCGCCGAGCCGCCGAGCCGTCCATCGTTGACCAACCTCGTGCCATCAGGTAGGTTACCGCTCCCGAAACGGGGCTGTAGCTCAGCTGGGAGAGCGCTGCAATCGCACTGCAGAGGTCAGGGGTTCGATCCCCCTCAGCTCCATGAACAGAGAAGACCCGGATCCACGGCGGACCCGGGTCTTTGTCGTTCCGGGCGGGCTGGCGCGGGCCGGTACCGCACCGGAGATTGCACCCCTCCCGAAGCACCACCTCGTCCCGAGGTGCCGATGTCCTTCAGCCTGGCGGTCCTGGTTGGCGTGTGGGTGCTGATCCTGGTGCTGCGGCGCCAGCAGGAGCCCCGCCGCCGGCCGCCCCCTCCGCCCGAGCCGGACGGCGGTCCGCGCCGCCTGGCGCTGCTCGGCTACTGGGCCGAGCCCGGGGCACCGCCCGACCAGTCTCCCGGCTGGCCCGACCCGCACGACCTGGTGGGCGAGTGGCAATCGAAGGACCGCCGCGCCGTGGTCGCGTATTTCGAGCGGGGCACGCTCCTCCGTGAGTTCCCCGGCTTCTCCCCCTGCCGATTCTGCGGCCAGCAGACCGGCGCCCGCGAATTCACCGACGGTTTCTGGGCTTGGCCCGAGGGGCTCACGCACTACGTCGAGGCCCACGGCGTCCGGCTCCCGGAGGCCTTCCTCGAACGGGTGCGCGCCGGGCCGGACCGCTCCGCCGCCCCCTTCCTGGCTTCCCTGGAGCCGGAGCAGTGGGTGCAGGGGGGCTTCGAGGCGTTCTCACCCATCATCCTCAAGGATCCCCGTCCGTGGATCACGGACCAGGGGGCGTGGCTCGACTGGGCGGCCGCCAACACCCCGGCCCGGCCGCGGGAGGGGGCGGCGACCCTGGAGGAGGTGCGCGCGCTGTGCGGGCGGCTGTCGCATTCCTCCTGGCGCGCCGAGGTGGAGGAGGTGCACGGCCGCTGGCGCCTCGAGGCGATCTACGGCGCCTGGCGGGCCCACTGGTACCTGCAGCGCTCTCCGGCGGGCATCGTGGAGCGGCGGCTGCTCCGCCTCCGCCCCTCCGATCCGCTCGGGCTGCTCACCGTGGAGCAGGCCAACGAGATCGCCGTGTCGTGTGACGGGCCCTGGGGCCAGGTCCGGGTCGTGGCGGGGACGGCGGACGGCTGGCTGGTGTGGAGCAAGCGGCCGGCGGACGAGTGGCCCACCCGGGAGCAGCTGGAAACCAGCCTCGGGAACGGCATGCGGTTCGACCAGGTGGGCTGGACCGCGAACGGGAAGTACTACCCGATCCTGCTGCCCGACGAACCGGCCTGGCGCTGGATCCTGACCGTGGAGCGGGAGGAGCGGGAGGCGGAAGCCGCGCGGCAGGATCGGGAAGGGTCAGCGTGACGCGGTGCCGCCGTCCCTCCGGTCCACCTATCCGGTACATCGGCCCGTCGTCCCATCGTCCCGTCGGTCCGTCCGCCGAGCCGCCGAGCCGCCGAGCCGCCTAATCCAGCGGCCCCTGGATCACCGATCCCTGCACGCTGAAGCCGATCACCAGCTGGCCGCGGGACAGCCCGTTGATGGGCCGGTTCTTCTCGCCCCGCTGCACGATCCAGTAGTACTGTGCCCCGGCGGCGATGATCCCGAAGTTGACCCGCACTCCCCCCTCGAGTCCGGTGTAGCTGAGCCCCTTCGAGCCGTTGAGCGCGTGCTTGATCAGGAACTTCCGGTGCTGCCCGTTGCCCCGTATCCAGCGCGCGGCCACCCCGAAGTTGAAGGCCACCCCCACCGGCTGCCCCAGCAGCCGCTTGCGTGGCAGGACCTCGAGCTCGGCGGCGAGCCCCACCCCCAGCACCGCGAAGTCGTCGGAGATACTGGTGGTATCGCTGGTGGGAATGGTGCTGTCGGTGACGGTGCTCGAGTCCACCGCCCACACCACGTTGGTCCCGAAGAAGTAGCCCCGGGTCGTCAACTCGGCCGATCCCATGCGCAGCAGCGGCGGCGTGCTCGCCTCAAGCAGCACGTTGGAAATGCTGCCCCGCCCGCCGGCAGGGACCAGGACCGTACTGCCGTGCAGGCTCTTCACGGTGTCCACCGACGAGGCCACACCCAGCGACGCCGTCAGCCGCCAGCCCCTGGGCCAGGTGACGCCGACGCCCAGCGACCCCGTGCCGGCGCTGCCGGTCCCGGCCCCGTCCTCGGCGGGCTTCTCCAGCGCCTGGCGGATGGTGCCGTCGGCGGTGAGGGCGATCGTGATCCGTTCGGTGCGGGAGAGCTGGCTCCGGATGTAGGCGGCATCGCCTTCGACGCTCGCCTGGCCCGCGGGGTCATTCTTGAGCTCATCCATCACCTTCTGCAGTTCCTTCCGCTCCAGCGCGATCGCCGCCGCCACGGCGTTCCGGTAACGCTTGACCACGTTGCTATCCGGACTGGACTGGATGGCCGTCATCACCAGCTCCCGCTGCTTGCCATAGGTCGCGAGCGCGTCCAGCAGCTGCTCCAGCGAGTCCCGGGCGAACCGCGCCGCGGCCGCGAATGATCCGGTCAATTCCGTGGTGCGGTCAGCCGGATCCTCGGAGAGCGCCAGGGTGGCCGCGGCCAATTGGTCCACCGCTAGGCCGCTGATCCGGGGCGCCGCGAGGGTGGAATTGACGAGGGGGCGGAGCGTCTGTCCCGCCGCGGTGGAGGGAGCCGCGGGCAGCAGCAGGGCGGCGATGGCACACAGGCCCCGCAGGGCGGGGCGGGGGGTGAGGGGCATCGGGGTCTCCTTGGGTCCGCCCAGGGGGGTGGGCGTGGAGACCAGTTTCGTTCCGGGGCGTCAGGGGATGGTGATTTCCCGGTCAATTCGGCGGCTCGGCGGCTCGGCGGCTCGGCCGCGACAGGAGGCGACGCGGCGGCAGAGCGGCGGAGGGTGCGCCGCTCGGCGGTCCCCCCGATCCTGTGCGGCCACCCTCCGCCCGCGAGCACGCCGCAGCGCCGACCCCCACGCGGCCACCGCTCACCGACGCGCGCTCCACCCCCGCCGTCCCTCCGGTCCGTCTGTCCGTCGTACCGCCTATTATCCTATCCCCTAATTGCCATAACGTAAGCGTTAATATACATTAACGTCCATGGCAAGAGTCTCTCCTCCCCTCCCCGCCGCGGTGGTCCACGCCCTCCAGAAGCTGGGGGGCGACATCCGCGACGCTCGCCGCCGCCGCCGGCTCCCGATGGAGACCGTGGCGGAGCGGGCGATGATCACCCGGGTCACCCTGCTCAAGGTCGAGCGCGGCGATCCGGGGGTCTCGCTCGGCATCTACGCCACGGTCCTCTTCGTGCTGGGGCTCATGGACCCGCTGGCCCAGGTGGCGGACCCGGGGCAGGACCGTGTCGGGCTGGCGCTCGAGGGGGAGCAGCTCCCCGAGCGCATCCGGCTGCCCGCGCCGGGCCGGAGGCCCCGGTGAGTGACCTCTCGGTCGAGGTGCACGTCGCACTCGGCGGCGCGACGCACCTGGTCGGCCACCTGTACCTCCGCTCGGCGCGGGGGCGGGAGGGGGCGACCTTTCTCTATGCTCCGGAGTGGCTCCGGCATCCCGAGCGGTTCGCGCTGGAGCCGGGGCTCGTCCTCGGCGCCGGGCCGTACCACACGGAGGCTGGGCGGGCGCTCTTCGGCGCCCTGGGCGACTCGGCCCCGGACCGCTGGGGCCGCAACCTCCTCGCCCGGGTGGAGCGGCGGCGGGCGCGGGCCGAGCGGCGGGCGCCCCGGACCCTGCGGGAGGTGGACTATCTCCTGGGCGTGAGCGACGAGATCCGTCCGGGGGCGCTCCGGTTCCGGCTTGGGGAGGAGGGCCCGTTCCTGGCGGCGGGGGGCGGGGACGCGGTGCCGCCGCTGGTGGATTTGCCTCGGCTACTGGGCGCGGCGGGGCGGGTGGAGACCGCGAATGAGACCGCCGAGGACCTGCGGTTGCTGTTGGCACCCGGCTCCTCGCTGGGCGGGGCGCGGCCCAAGGCGTCGGTGCGGGACCGGGGCCGGCTCTATATCGCCAAGTTCCCCTCCGCCCAGGACGGGTACGACCTGGTCGGCTGGGAGGCGGTGGCGCTTGCGCTGGCGGCGAAGGCGGGGATCCAGGTGGCGAAGTGGCGGCTGGAGCCGGTCGGCCGGCGGCGGGTGCTGCTGGTGGAGCGGTTTGATCGGCGGGGGGTGGAGCGGGTCCCATATCTCTCCGCCATGAGCCTGCTGGGCCTGCGGGATGGGGAGACGGGGAGCTATCCCGAGATCGCGGACGCTCTGCGGCGGCATGGAGCGGCGGTGGCGGAGGACCTGCCCGAGCTCTGGCGGCGGATGGTGTTCAACATCCTGGCCTCGAACAGCGACGACCACCTGCGGAACCATGGGGTGCTGTACCAGGGGCCGCGTGGCTGGGCGCTATCGCCGGCCTTCGATCTCAACCCGGTGCCGGTGGACCTGAGGCCGCGGATGCTCAGCACCACCATCACGCCGGACCACGATCCGACCGCGTCGCTGGCGCTGGCGCTGGAGGTGGCGGGGGAGTTCGGGCTCAAGCCGGCGGAGGCGCGGGCCCAGGCGCGGCGGGTGGGCCGGGCGGTGGCGGGGTGGCGGAAGGCGGCGGCGGCGCTGGGGTTCGGAAAGGGGGCGCTGGACCGGATGGCGACGGCCTTCGAGCATGCCGATGCCAGGCTGGCGGCGGGGGGCTGACGGGGGCGGAGCCGAGGCTCCGCCCCTGCGGGGTCCTACCGTTCGACCTCGAGGTCCTTGAGGTCGTCGTCGCCGCCGGTGATCCGGCGTCCGCCGCCGCCCTTGATGCCCTCGATTTCCTTGGTGCTGGGGGCCTTCTTCTTGAGGTCGGCCAGCTTGTCGGCGCCCTTCGGCTTGTCCTTCATGGTGCAGGCTCCTGGGGATGGGGTGGGTCGGGCCAGCGGGTCACGGCGAAACTGCGTTCTGGAAGAGTGACGCGGAAGAGCGGTAGGATTCTCACTGGGCGGCACGGTCCCCCCGGCCCCCCGGGCCGTCGTCCCGTCGTCCCGCCCTACCGTAACCCGGCCGCCCTTGCTACTTTATCCGCTCCTGATGCCCCTTGGTGTAACTGGCAACACGCCTGACTCTGGATCAGGAGAGTCCTGGTTCGAGCCCAGGAGGGGCAATGCCCGCGGCGAGAAGCCGCGGGCGTTTGTTTTGGGGCTCGGCCTTCGGCTCGAGCCCAGGAGGGGCGATGTGAAACTCCCGCAACGACAACAAGTTGCGGGTTTTTCTTTTCAGCGCGTTTGTGGTCGAATTATCAAGTGCCATCGTTTTGCCGCTGTTTCTCCCCAATTTCGCCGCACTACCTTTTCAATCACTTCTCCAGATCGCGCAGCTTGCTCGAGCACACCATCCCTCGAAGCATCGAGGCCGCGTCCGTCTGCTGGTAGCACCTGAGGAGTGTGGGATAGTCCTTCCACCCTCCCGCGGCGGCCACGTCTACCAGCGGCATCTCCTTGCGTGCTGTAGCCCACGAATTTCTCCAGCCCTGCTTCCTCCTCGGCGATCAGCTAGCCACTGGCTAGAGATGTTAGGAGTCCTGCGCACGTCCGCGTCGGTATTTCGTGGAGGACGAATCAGCCCACC
>JANRJZ010000010.1:0-5396 GCA_033763675.1 Gemmatimonadota bacterium | reverse complement strand
CCACGGCGGCGGAGGCGGAACAGCTCTTCCGCACCGCGTCGCCGGATGTCGTGGTGAGCGACTACCGGCTGCCGGACGGCGACGCCCTGCAGCTGCTGCCCCGGCTGCGCGCCATCGCCGACCAGGTGCCGATCATCCTGCTGACCGCCCACGGGTCGGTGGAGCTGGCGGTCCAGGCCATGAAGGAGGGGGCGGAGCACTTCCTGACCAAGCCCGTCACCCTCCCGGCGCTGCTGCTGGTCATCGAGCGCAGCCTCGAGGCCCAGCGCAACCGGCAGCAGCAGCTGGCGCGGAAGGCGCGGCAGGAGCGCCACACGGTGGACCCCTTCGTGGGGACCAGCGCTGCCATCCGGGCCCTGGCCGCGGAGGCGGGGCGGGTCGCGGGCGCGGAGCGGCCGATGTACCTTCGCGGCGAGACCGGGACCGGCAAGGGCGTCCTCGCCCGCTGGCTGCATGCCCACGGCCCGCGGGCGGACGAGGCCTTCGTGGACCTCAACTGCGCCGGCCTCCCGCGGGAGCTGGTGGAATCGGAGCTGTTCGGCCATGAGCGTGGCGCCTTCACCGGCGCGGTGCAGGCCAAGGCCGGGCTGCTGGACCTGGCCCACCGGGGCACGCTGTTCCTGGACGAGATCGGCGACATGGAGCCGGCGCTGCAGCCCAAGTTCCTCAAGGTGCTCGAGGAACAGCGCTTCCGGCGGGTGGGAGACGTCCGTGACCGGCAGGTGGACCTGCAGCTCATCGCGGCGACCCACCAGGACCTGGCGCAGCGCGTGACCGGCGGACAGTTCCGAGGCGACCTCTACTTCCGGATCAGTACCCTGCCGCTGGCGGTGCCGGCGCTGCGGGACCGGGTGGAGGACATCCCGGCGCTGGCGCGGGTGCTGCTCGAGGGACTGGCCCGGGACATCGGGCGGCCCGCGCCGGGCTTGGCGCCTGGTGCCATCGCGGCCCTGTCGCGGTATCCCTGGCCGGGCAACATCCGCGAGCTGCGGAATGTGCTGGAGCGAGCGGCCCTCCTGACCGACGGGCCGGAGCTGCGGGCCGACAATCTCCGGTTCGAAGCGGGCTTCGGGGCGACCCCCGGGGCGCCGTCCGGCGAGGGCCTCACGCTCAAGGAAGTGGAGCGGCGCCACATCGAGCAGGTGCTCCGGCAGGAGAAGGGCAAGGTGGAGCCGGCGGCCCGACGGCTGGGAATCCCGCGCAGCTCCCTCTACCAGAAGCTCAAGCAGTTTCAGATCGCGGTGCCCAAGGACTAGATTGCCGCGACCGACACCGATCTTCCGAGGCAGCCATGGAACAGGCCGAAACCAGCGGCAACATTGATCAGATCCGGGACATCATCTTCGGTGCCCAGATGCGCGACTACGACCGCCGGTTCGCCCAGCTGGAGGAGCGCCTGCTGAAGGACTCTTCCGACCTGCGGGAGGAACTCCGGCAGCGGCATGCCTCGCTGGAGGAATACATCCGGCGGGAAATGGACTCCCTGAGTGAGCGCATCACGGGGGAACAGCGCGGCCGTGCCGCCCAGCTGCAGGAAGTCGGCGGGGCGCTCGAGAACCTGAACCGCACCATGGAACGGCGCTTCCAGGAGAGCGGGGAGGAAGCGGCGCGCGCCCAGCGGGACCTCCGCGGGGAGCTGGCCCGGCACGCGGCCAACTTTGCGGAAGAGCTCAATCGCCGCTCGGCGGAACTGAGCGGGGCCCTCAAGCGGGAGGCGGACGAGCTGCACACCCGCAAGGCGGATCGGGCCGCCCTCGGCGGGCTCTTCGCCGACCTGGCCGCGCGGCTGGCGGACGAGCACCGGCAGCCGGAATGACGCCAGACGTCGGGGTCCCGCGCAAACCGGCGCCCCCCGCGCCGGCCGCCGCCCCGGAGGCCGCCGCTCCGGCGGCTGAGCCGCCGAGCCGCAGGCCCGCCGAGCCGCCCCCGGATGGCCTCACCCGTCTCCGTGCCATCCTCCTCGGCCGCGAGCGGGACGCCCTCCGCCGACTGGAACAGCGGCTGGAAGATCCAGTCGCCCTGGCCCCCGTGGTCGAGCGGGCGCTGACCACGTCGGTTCGGCGGGATCCGCGCCCGCTGGCGGACGCCCTGTTCCCCGTGATGGGGCCGGCCATCCGGCGCGCGATCAGCCAGGCCCTCGCGGGCCTCATGCAGTCGCTGAACGGCGCGCTGGAACAGTCGTTCTCGCTGCGGGGGCTGGCGTGGCGCTGGGAGGCGCTGCGGACCGGCTCCTCCTATGGCGAAGTCGTGCTCCGGCACACCCTGCTCTACCGCGTGGAGCAGGTGTTCCTGGTCCACCGGGAGAGCGGGCTCCTGCTGGCCCATCTCACCACCCCCAGCGTCGCCGCCCAGGCACCGGACATGGTCGCGGGGATGCTCACCGCGATCCAGGACTTTGCCCGCGACTCCTTCCAGGTGGCGCAGGAGGAGATGCTGGAGACCATGCAGGTGGGGGAACTCACCGTCTGGGTCGAGCAGGGCAGCCGGACCCTGCTGGCGGCGGTGATCCGTGGCCATGCGCCGATGGAATTGCGGGCGGAGCTGCAGCGGACCCTCGAGGAGATCGAGCTGGAGCACGCCCCGGAGTTGACTCGCTTCAACGGGGACGCCTCGGTCTTCAGCCGCAGCCGGCCCCGGCTCGAAACGCTGCTCCTGATGGAGACCCGGGCCCCGGCCGGCGCCGGGAGGACCCCGTGGCGGATCTGGATCATCTTGGCCGTCGCGCTCGCCCTGCTGCTCTATTACGGCATTCCCGCCCTGATCCGGCAGCATCGCTGGGAGCGGTATCTCGCCCGGCTGCGCGCCGAGCCCGGGCTGGTCGTGGTCCACACTGCCCGGGAGGATGGCCGGTACGTGGTGCGCGGCCTCCGGGACCCGCTGGCGGGGGATCCGGCGGCGATCCTGCAGCAGCACCGGCTGACGGAGGAGGATGCCCAAGGCCAGTGGCAGCCCTACGTGGCGCTGCTTCCCGGGTTCGTGCTGCGCCGGGCCGAGCGCGCGCTGGCTCCCCCGCCCACGATCACCCTGGCCCTGTCGGGGGATACCCTGGTGGCGGCGGGCGCCGCGCCACCGGCATGGTTCGACCGCGCCGGAGGCATGGCCCCGGCCCTCTCCGGGGTGGGTAGCTACGTCGAGCACCGGATGTCCCCGCGGGAACTGCCCGCCCTGGCCCCGCTGGTCGCGGCAGTCGAAGCGCGGCGGGTGCTGTTCGCCTCGGGAAGCGCCACGCTGGACAGCGCGGCCATCCAGGAAGCGGGGGCACTGGCCGGGGAGATCATCCGCCTCGACAGCGCCGTGACCCGCCTCCAGCTCACGCTGGGCGTGGTCTTCGCCGGCTCCGCCGACGACGTGGGGAATGAGGACTCCAACGAACGGTTGCGGCAGCTCCGGGCCGAGGCGGTCCGGGAACGGCTGCTGCCGGGCCTCCCCCCCACCCTCCTGAGCGGGGCCGCCACCCTGCCGCCGGACACGACCGCGGCGCCGGACCAGGCGGCCCGCGCCCTTCGCCGCTCGGTCCGGGCGCTGGTCTCCATCCCCGATCCCGTTGCGCCCGAGCCGGTGCCGTGAGCACCCTGCAGAAGAAGGTGTGCATGCTCGGCGCCGTCGGCGTCGGCAAGACCAGCCTGGTGCGCCGCTTCGTGGAGAGCCTCTTCAGCGAACGGTACCAGGCGACGATGGGGGTAAAGATCGACCGCAAGACGGTGCCCCTGGGCGCCACCACGCTCAACCTGATGCTGTGGGATCTCCAGGGAGAGGCGGAACACCAGGCCAGCCGCCTCGAGTACCTCCGCGGGTCGGCCGGCTACCTCGTGGTGGCGGACGCCACCCGGGCCGACACCCTCGCGACGGCGGAGAGCCTGGCGGCCCGGGCGGCGGCCCTGGTCCCGGGCGTGCCCTGGCTGCTGGTGATCAACAAGGTGGACCTGGAGGCGGAGTCGGTGGTCACGCCCGCCCGGCTGGCGGAGCTCCAGGGGCGGGGGTGGTCGGTCCTGCGAACCAGCGCCCGCACCGGCCAGGGGGTCGAGGAGACCTTCGGTGAACTGGCACAGCGCCTGCTCGAGACGCATGTTCCCGTGACGGAGGAATTATGACGGTGCTGGAGAAGAAGATCTGCATGATGGGCGCGCCGGGCGTCGGCAAGACCAGCCTGGTGCGTCGCTTCGTGGACAGCGTCTTCTCCGAGAAGTACCTCTCGACCATCGGGGTCAAGATCGACAAGAAGAGCGTGGCGGTCGAGGATACCACGCTCAACCTGATGCTCTGGGACCTGCAGGGCGAGGAGCGCTACCAGTGGGTGCGGATGCAGTACCTGCGCGGCGCCTCGGGCTACATCCTCGTCGCCGACGGCACCCGGCCGGACACCCTGGAGATCGCCCTCGGCCTGCAGGAGAACGCCGCCGGGCGCGCGGAACAGCTGCCGTTCATCCTCTGCCTCAACAAGGCGGACCTCTGGGGACAGTGGGGCATCACCGCCACCCAGCAGGACTGGCTGAAGGAGAAGGGCTGGACCGTGATCCAGACCAGTGCCAAGTCGGGCGACAGCGTCGAGGACGCCTTCCTGGCGCTGGCCCGCCAGATCATCGCCCAGGGCACCTGACACCGTCCGGAGTCTGGAACCCCGGTCCAGACGCCGGACATCCGCCGCTCCCGGCCCAGCCGGACCCCGCCCCGCAGCGCGCTAAGCCCCCACCCGGTAACGGCCTGCAGCAGAAGATCCCGAGATCACCTCCGCTGGCCCCACGCTTGCCAATGGCGCGCGCGACCTATGCCCCATTCCCCGGAGCTCCCGATTGGTTCCCGCCGCCTGCTCGTCGCGCACAGCGAGGGCGGGATCCGGTTTGCCGTGGCGGATTACTTCCGCTACCGCGGCTTCCGGGTGGATGAGGCGGACACCGAGGCGGCCGCGGGGCGCTTCCTGCGGGACCGGGCCTGCGACGTCCTGCTGACCGACTACCACTTTGCCGACCGGACCGGCGAGGGACTCCGCCTGGCGCGCCTGACGCGCGTGTGGTCCCCCCGCACCCTGATCTGTCTCTTTGCCCCGCCCCTGGACCCGGCAGAGGCGATCGCCGCGTCCCAGACGGTGGACCTGCTCATCACCCGCCCGCGCCCGCTCGCGGACGTGGCGCAGATGCTCTTCGCCCTGTTTCAGGTTCCAGCAGCAGTTTCCCGTACTCCCACTCCATGAGGTTCATGATGCGACGGATGCGTTGGATGACCGCCGCCCTGGTTGCCCTCACCATGGCGCCGCTGGCGGCGCAGTCGGCGGGGACGATCGAGGTCGGTGCGTTCGGGCGGTTCACGAAGTACGACACCGATCTCAACTTCGATGACCGGGTCGGGCTCGGCGGCCGGCTGGGCATCTTCGTGCTGCGGAACCTGGCCCTCGAGGGGGA
>JANRJZ010000009.1:0-4096 GCA_033763675.1 Gemmatimonadota bacterium | reverse complement strand
GGACCAGGTAGACCAGGAACCCGAGGAAAGCGAGCCACAGCAGCTTGCCGAAGATTCCGATGACGATGCCAAAGAGGCCGAAGACGAGGTGCAGCGCGAACCAGGCCACCACGGCCAGGACGGCGAACCCGATCAGGTTCCGGAACATGCTATTTTCCTCCAGCGGAAGTCGGACACGGCGGCCCTTACGCGTGACGTTTCAGAAAGTTTCGCCCACGGAATCGTGACTCAAACCTCTGATGTGATCGTGATTGGCGGTGGCCCGGTGGGCGCGGCGTGTGCCCGGGAACTCGCCAACGCGGGCCGAAAGGTACTACTCCTCGAGCGCGGTGGCGACGCGGGGGAGGGCTGGCGTGCGGCAGCCGGCATGCTCTCGGCCCAGGCCGGCTCCCACGGCGAAGATCCGCTCTTCGAATTGGGCATGGCCGGCCGCGAGCTCTACGCGGAACTGGCGCCGGCGCTCAAGGAAAACACCGGTCTCGACATCGGATTGTGGCAGGAGGGGATCGCGCGGCTGGCGGTGGACGACGCCGACGCCACCTACCTCCGGACGCAGGTCGCATGGCAACGGCAACAGGGCCACACCTGCGACTGGTTCGATGCCACCGAGGTGAAGGCCCGGTGGCCCTGGCTGGGTCCGAGCCATGGGGCGTTGTGGGCCCCGCGGGACGCGGCACTCCACCCGGGTCGGCTGGTAGAAGCCCTCCGGGCTGATGCGATCCGGTGCGGAGTGCAGATCGTGCACGACACCGTGACCGCGGTCGAGCGGCGTGGCGACCGGGTCACGGGCGTGCGGGGCCGGGACGGATACGTGGGCGCCGATGTCGTCATTGCCGCCGGGCCGTGGTCCCGGCTCCTCGACGGGCTGCCGCGGCCGCTCTCGGTAGAACCGATCCGCGGACAGATGGCTGCCCTGCCGTGGCCTGAAGGGGTTCCGCCGGCCATCATCCTCGGCCGTGGCAGCTACATCGTGGCCCGGGACGGGGAAGCGGTCATCGGCAGTACAATGGAACACGCCGGCTACTCCAACGAGGTCTCCTCCGCAGGCCTGGCCGAGATCTTCACCGGCGCGAGTGCCCTCTGCCCCGCCCTGGCGGCGGGCGAGGTGCGCCGCACCTGGGCCGGCCTGCGGCCGATGACTCCCGATGGCCTGCCCATCCTGGGCCGGGAGCCCCGCCTGGAGGGGCTCTGGTACGCCGCGGGTCACGGCCGGAACGGCATCCTGCTCGCAGCGATCACCGCCGTGCTGCTCCACCGCCTGCTCGATGGCGAGAACGACATCGAGCGCCTGTCAGCCCTCCGACCGGAGCGCTTCTGGTCCTGGTAGGCGAGGACCGCGACGCTCCCCGACTGCTCCCGCTCAGATTCCCCAGGCGAGGGAGACTCGCACCTGCCGGGGCTCGACGGGGTGGAAGTGGATGTCCTCCACTCCGCCCGGCGGCTCCCCCTGCAGCCGGGAGGCATAGTAGTACTGTACGTCGCGATCGCTCGAGTTGAAGAGGTTCAGCACGTTGACCTCGAGCCGGACTCCGGAAAACCGGTAGCCGACCTCGGCGTTGACCAGGGTGGAGGCTTTCGCCCGGACACTGTTGTCCTCGATCAGCGCATAGGACCCCATGCGACGCAGGCGGACGGAGGCGAACGGCCCCCGTTCGGGGGCCACCCAGGTCACGCCGGCCGCCACCACATGCTCCAACGCACCGGGAACCCGGTTCGTGGAGCGGGGCACGCCGGCGAACCGCGCCCGCGCGAGAGAGAGGTCGAGGTCGAAGGCCAGCTGGGGGACGGGCCGGAAGAAGTTGGCCCAGGTCACACCCCGCCGATGGCTCTCGAACGAAGGTTCCGTCGCGCCGCCATCGCCGACGAAGCGCAGCTCGCTGTCGAGGTCGAGCGCCCAGAGCGACAGGGTGGCGCGCCAGCCGGCGGTCGGCGAGACGCGCGCCCCGATCTCCGCGCCACGCGAGCGCACCAGGGGATCCACCCGATCCGCCGGACCGCCGCCCACCGGATCGACGGTGATGGTCGTGCCCCGGGCATCATTGCTGTGGAACCCGAGGCCGCCGCTCAGGTAGATCTCCGCCTGCGCCGACGGGGACAGCACGAGGGAGGCCTTGGGGCTGAGAATGCCGGCACTCCGGCTACCGCTGTTCCCCGGGATGTCGCCGTCCACCCGGAAGAGATAGACATCACCCCGGCCTCCGATCACGGACCTGAGCCACGGCCGCCAGCGCGACTCCAGCTCCCCGTACAGGCCGGACCCCCACTCCCGCACGTCGTCCTGACGGACGGTGCCGATCCGCTGCCGCCGCTGGGTCCGGTGGAGCCCGACGTCGTTGATGGCGTCGACTCGCGTCTGCAGCCCGAGCTTCAGGACATGGTCCCGGCCCAGGGCCTGCACCGGCTGGATGTGGCGGAGGTTGGCCCCGGCCACGATCCGGTTCTCGCGCTGATGGAACTGGTCACCGCGGGTGGTGTCGTCGAGGAAGAAGGCGAAGTTGGAAAACAGGTTGAGGTCGGAGTAGATGCCGTAGACCTGCAGCTCCTGGAGCGAGCTTTCGCCGACATGCCGCCAGGAGCCGGAGAGGCTGAACCGCTGGGCGCCGCCGCCGTTGGAGTCGTCCAGGTTGCCGAACCGGGAGATCCGTCCCGACCGGACCGCACGGGCAGGGATCTGGTCGGTGGCGCGCCATCGGTTGTGATAGGCCATCCCCAGCAGGGAAAACTCGGAACTGCCCGCCTGCCAGGAGTAGCGCGCGACTCCGCTGTACTTGCGAAGATCCTGGTCCAGCAGCCAGGGGCCGTCGTACCGCTTGACTTCGGCGGCGAGCAGCAGATCCCCCGGGCCGGCTCGCACCGAGCCCCCGGTCGCCACCCGCGCAAGGCCGTTGGCGCCACCACTGGCCACGGCGAACGGTCGCTGGCGCTTTGCCAGGAACAGCTCCGCCCCCCCGGCGCTGCCGAAGTCGCCCAACTCCGCGTGATACACCCCCAGCCGGTAATCCAGGTACTCGACCACCTCCGGAATCAGGAAGTTGAGGTCGGTGTACCCCTGCCCATGGGCATGACTGACCATGTTGACCGGCATGCCCTCGATCCGGGTCTGGAAGTCGGTGCCATGATCGAGGTTGAAGCCGCGGGCGAAGTACTGGTTGGCCTTCCCATCCCCCGAATGCTGGGTGGCGATGAACCCCGGCACCGCTTCCAGGATCTCCCCTTCCCGGGCCAGCGGGCGGGAGCGCAGGTCGCCGGCCCCGACGTGACCCTGGGACGCGGTGACCGCGGTACCAATGAGGTCGTCGGCCCGGCCCACGATGACCAGGGGCTGGAGGATGCGGGGCGCGGAATCCACGGCAGGCCGCGCGGCGGCGGAATCCTGTGCCGCGAGCGGCAGACTACTGATGAACAGTGCGAACCACGCACCGACTGGCAAGCATCGGGCGAAGGGTCTCATGAACCGCGCTCCGTGGCTGAGCTTCCGGCGTGCGGACCGGGACTTCCGACCCGCGACTGCCACCTCGTACGCGCCGGAGGGCCAGCTGGATTGACGGCGCCCCTGGAAGCTCCAGCGGGGGTCGCCGGACGGCCGCGGACCGCGGGAAACATCCAGCGCGACCTGAGCGGCGTACGAGAGGCACTGGCGGGGGTGCGCACACCCCTGCCGATGCCTGCGGGCCGGACAGGCCCGCTCCACATCTGCCCAGGAGTCTCCTCATGTTTCGCTGGCGCGCGCTCACGCGCTCCCACGGGCTGGCCGCCCTGCTGGCCCTGGCCACCGTGGCCGGTGGCACCGCGGTGCTGGTCGGCTCCGACCACCAGGACATGCCGCTGGTCGAGCTCAACCCCCGCATGGACCTGACGGACGTCTACGCTTTCCCGGGCTCCGCCCCGGGCCGCATCGTGCTGGTGATGAACACCAGCGGGTTCCTCTCCCCGGCCCAGACCGCGGCGGCCGCCTTCGACCCGAACATCCTCTACCAGTTCAAGGTGGACAACGACGGGGACGCCCTGGAGGACCGGGTGATCCAGGTCAGTTTCGAGGGGAAGGGCACCGGCCAGCGGGTGGTGGTGCGCGGCCCGGATGCCCCGGTGGTGACCG
>JANRJZ010000008.1:0-17809 GCA_033763675.1 Gemmatimonadota bacterium | reverse complement strand
GGAATGAGGGTGGCGTCGGTGGGGGTGTACCGGGCCGCTTCGAGCTGCAGCTCGTGCCCGAGCACGTCGCCCTCGCCCGCCAGATTGAAGTAGGTGTGATTGGTCAGGTTGACCGGCGTGGCCCGGTCGGTGGTGGCGGTGTAATCGAGGATCAGCTCATCCGCGTCGGTCAGGATCATCACCACCGCCACGTCGAGCCGCCCCGGGTACCCCTGGTCGCCGTCGGGGCTGACGTGGGTGAATCGTACCCCGACGGCCGGTCCCACCAGCGGCTCCCCCCGCCACAGCGCCTTGTCGAAGCCCACCAGCCCGCCATGCAGGTGATGCCGCCCGCTGTTGGGCGCCAGGGCGTAGTCCACGCCATCCAGGCTGAACCGACCCCGCGCGATCCGGTTGGCCACCCGGCCAATCGTGCAACCGAAGTAGGGGTGCCCTCGCAGGTACTGCGCCAGGTTGTCGAAGCCGAGCACGACGTCCCCCAGCCGGCCGTCGCGGTCGGGGAGGTGCAGTTCGGTGAGGATGGTGCCGTAATCGCTGATCCGGGCGATACTGCCGTGACGGTTGGTCAGGGTATAGAGCTGCACCGGCGCGCCACCGGGCATGGCCCCGAAGGGATCCACCCGGACCCCCGGCGTCACGCCCGGCATGCTCAGCGCCGCTCGCTCAGCAGCACCAGTCCGGCGGGAGTGGTGAGCGAGACGCCGCCGCCGGTCACCGTGCCCACTGTCCCGGTGTACGCGTCCACCAGCACGGCGCCGTCCCGGAAGATGCCGGCGACGGGGATGGTCTTGGCGCCCGCCGGCTGGTCCAGCGCCACGACGACCCGATCCGTGATGCCGTCGGCCTCGAGCGTCCGCCCGAAAACGTAGGGCGCCGCCTGCAAGGTGCGATGCTCCCCCGCGCCGACGGCGGGATGGGCCCGGCGGAACTGCCCCAGCTTCCGCCAGTGTGCCAGGACGGCCGCGGTGACGCCCCCCTGCTCGAGGTCCGCCCAGTTCATCGTGGAGCGGAGGTTGGCGTCCCCGTTCGCCCCTGGGACGACCAGCGGCCGGGCCAGTTCGTCGCCATAGTAGACCTGGGCCGCGCCGGGGGCGAGGAGCAGCCTGGTGCCCGCGCCGAAGGGGTCCTTGCGCTCCCGGTCATAGGGGCCGCCGTCGTCGTGCGAGCTGATGTAGTTGATGATCGACACGCCGCGGAGCGCCCCGGTGTTGAGGGTGGCGGCGTAGCGGGTGTAGAGGCTGTCCAGTGAGCCCGCCGCCTCCGCCTTGAAGGCGAAGTTGATGAGTCCGTCGTAGCCGTGGCTGAAGAAGTCCACCTTCCGGTCGCCGAAGTCGTAGGCGCGCCCCTGGTTGGGCGCGTAGCCATAGACCTCCCCCATCACGTAGAAGGGGAGGCTGTCCAGCGCCTTGCGGGGATGGGCCCGCTTCCAGTCCTCGAAGGCCAGCGTCGCCTCCTGCGCCAGCTCGGCGCTGACGTGCTCCCCGAAGTGCTTGGCGGTGTCCAGCCGGTAGCCATCGAAGCCGAACTCCCGCACCCAGTCGGTGAGCCACTTGATGACGTAGTATCGCGGTGCGCGCGGGTACCCGGTGCGGGTGAAGAAGGCGTCGAGCGATGCCACTTCCGCGTCGAGCCGGCCCTCGCCGCGCCACTTGGCGATCAGCGGCAGCGGCAGCTCCACCCGGTCGTCCGATTCGGTGCGGATGTCCGGGAGGGTGGGCACCAGGGTGCAGTCCACCGTGGTGGTGTAATCCTTGTAGCTGCACGTGGGGCTGGTGCGGACCCAGCTGGCGGGCCATGCGGGATCCTGGGGCGTGACCGGGCCGGGGTGGTTGATGACGGCGTCCATCAGCACCCGGATGCCGCGGCGGTGGGCGGCGTCCACCAGGGCGTGGAGCTCCTCGCGGGTGCCGAGGGCCGGATCCACCGCCGTCCAGTCCCGGGTCCAGTAGCCGTGGTAGCCGTAGGTCTTGCCGGTGCCTTCGTCCACGCTGCCGTGGATCTGCTCCACGAAGGGGGTGAGCCAGATGGCGTTCACGCCGAGACTGTCGAAGTAGCCCGCCTCGATGCGCCGCAGGATGCCGGCAAAGTCTCCCCCTTCGAAGTTCCGGAGCAATGCCCCGTCCTTCCGGCGGCCGAGGGCGCCGTCATTGCCGGGATTGCCGTTGTCGAAGCGGTCGGTGAGCAGGAAGTAGATCGTGGCGCTGTTCCAGTAGCGCGCCTCCGCCGAGGCGGCGGCGGTCACCGGGTCGGCGCCGTCCGCATCATTCCGGGGAGCGCAGGAGCCGCCCCCGGCCAGCAGCGCGCCGAGCCCGATCAGACCTGCGACGTGGGGAAGCCGGGGTGCCATGTGCTCTTGGCCTCGGTGTCGTCCCGGTCCTCGACCCGGAGGGTGAGCAGGGCGGCGAGGATGAGGGATCCTCCGCCGATGGCGAGGGCGTAGATCGCCTCGCCGCCGAAGAATCGGCTCACGAAGAAGCCGAGCAGCGCGGCCGCGACGATCTGGGGGATGACGATGAAGAAATTGAAGACCCCCATGTAGTAACCCATCTTCGACGGCGGCAGCGAACCGGTGAGGATGGCGTAGGGCATGGCGAGGATGCTGGCCCACGCGATCCCAACGCCGACCATCGAGCCCAGCAGGAAGCGCGGGTCCTCGAGGATCAGGATGCTGAGGAGGCCGAGCGCGCCGCAGACAAGGCAGATGGCGTGGGCCGCCTTGCGGCTGGTGCGGCGGGCCAGCACCGGGATGGCGAAGGCGATCAGGGCGGCGACGCCGTTGTAGGCGCCGAAGCCCACCCCGACCCAGTTGGCGCCTTCATTGTAGAGGGCGGAGCCGGTGTCGCTGGTGTGGTAGAGGTGGCTGGTGACCGCCGGCGTGGTGTAGATCCACATCGCGAAGAGCGCGAACCAGGAGAAGAACTGCACCCAGGCCAGCTGCTTCATGGTGCGGGGCATGTCCTGGAAGTCGTTGAGCACGGTCACGAAGCCGTTGTTGAAGCGGCCGTTTCGCTGCAGCAGGCCGCTCACAATGAGCAGCAGGCCGATGACCCCCATCCCCGCCGAGAGGATCATCACCTGGTAGATGGCCCGGCTGGCGAGCCAGACGCTGAGTGCCGTGCCGACCGCGAGCAGGATGCCGCCGAGCTGGATCTGCCGCCCCCCGTTGCTGACGAACTGCTCCGCCGTGCGCCGCTCCGGCGTGGTGCCTTCCCGCTCCTGGTGCTCGCCGAAGGTGGCCATCTCCTCCGGCGAGTACTCCCTGGACCGGAGCACCGTCCACAGCACCGCCAGGAAGAAGACCGCGGCGCCGAAGTAGAAGGACCAGCGCACCGAGTCGGGGATGGTGTGGGGCGGCGCTTCGTTGCTCACCCCGAACTGGGTGGTGAGCAGCCAGGGGAGGATGGAGGCTGCCACCGCGCCGGTGCCGATCAGGAAGCTCTGCATCGCGAAGCCGGTGGTCCGTTGCGCCGAGGGGAGGTTGTCCCCGACGAAGGCGCGGAACGGCTCCATGGAGATGTTGATCGAGGCGTCCATGATCCAGAGCATGCCGGCCGCCACCCAGAGGGCAGGAGAATTGGGCATGAAGAAGAGCGCCAGCGAGGCGAGGATGGCGCCGGTCAGGAAGTAGTGGCGCCGCCGGCCCAGCCGGTTCCAGGTGCGATCGCTCAGGTAGCCGACGATGGGCTGGACCAGGAGCCCGGTGACCGGGGCGGCGATCCAGAGCAGCGGGATGTCCTCTACCCGGGCGCCGAGGGTCTCGAAGATGCGGCTGACGTTGGCGTTCTGCAGCGCGAAGCCGATCTGGATGCCCAGGAAGCCGAAGCTCATGTTCCAGATTTCCCAGAACGAGAGCCGCGGCTTGGGCCGGGCGGAGAGGGTGGCGGTGGCGGCGTGTGATGCCATGGGGGACCGTTACCTCAGGAGTGAGCGGGAGTCCGGGCGTGGTGGAGGCGGCGGAGCAGGGTATCCACCTCGGGGTCGGCAAAGATTTGGTCCAGCAGGCGACTCATGGGGCGCTGCCAGTTGGGCCGCACGGAGGACGGCGTGCCGGGGAGGTTCACCGCCACCTCCTCGAGCCAGAGGTCCTCGAACCAGGGCACCACCAGCGGGCTGCTGGTGCGGCCGAGCCACTCGAGCAGCGCGAGGAGGAAGGCCCGCGGATCCTGGTGGGACACTTCCAGTGTCGCCGCCAGCCACTCGACCGCCCGCCCCCGCTCCTCGATGGTGGCCGGCGCGCCCGGCTCGGCCAGGAGGCGATACCGGATCCGGTCCGCGATATCGTTCCCCTTGAGCCAGCCAAGGAAGGTGGGGGTATCGTGGGTCCCGATCAGCGCCATGTCCGCTTCGGTGGGGGGCGCCACCTGCGGGCCGGCCGAGGCCTGGAACATCGCGAGGTACATCCCCCAGATCCGGTGCCGCGGCAGCGCCTCGAAGATCTCCTTCGGGACGGTGCCGAGGTTCTCTCCCACCACCTCGCAGCGATGCCGGTTCGATTCCAGCGACAGCACCGCGAAGAGCTCGTCGGCGGGATAGGAGACGTAGGTGCCGTCGTGCAGGCCGAAGCCGTGCGGGATCCAGTAGAGCCGGGTCCAGGCCATGATGTGGTCTACGCGGAGCACGCCGGCCAGGCTCGCCTGATGGGAGATGGACGCCGCCAGGTAGCGGTGGCCCTCGCGCCGGGAGGCGTCGGGGAGCACCGGGCTGAAGCCCCAGTCCTGTCCGCTGGGGAAGCCCTGGTCCGGCGGCGCGCCCACCGACATCCCGTGGCCGAAGATGGCCTGGCGGGACCAGGGATCGTAGCCATCGGGGTGGCCACCCACCGCCAGGTCGAGTCCGAGTCGGAACCCGTCGCCTTCGAGCCGCTGCCGCAGCCCCTTGAGCTGGCGGCGCACCTCGGCCTGGGCCACGAGGTGGAAGCGCTCCTCGTCGGGGTCCACCTGGTCCGGCGTCAGGGTGCCGGCACGGGCCGCCGCGGGCCAGTCCCGCCAGTTGCGGCCCAGGCGGGCCTGCGCGCCGCGGAACCGGGCGTAGCGGAGCAGCTCCTCATCCAGCTCCGGCAGCGGCGGCAGCGGATGCCCGGCGAGCGCGGCGCGGACCTCGGTATCGGCCTGACGCACGTCCAGGGCGGCCGGAGCGGGGGTGGAGCGGTGGGCATCGCCCAGGTCGAGGACCAACTCGGACCAGAAGAGCCGGCTCACCGGGGAGTAGGGGCTTGGCTCGGGCCACTGGGTGTTGAAGGTCGGGAGGAGCGGCAACACGGTGACGAGGTCCCCGCCACGCTCCCGCACCCAGCGGCAGACCGACTCGAGGTCGCGCAGGTCGCCGATGGACCGGCTGCGGGCGGAGCGGAGCGCCGCCAGATGGGTGCCGATGCCCCAGCTCCGGTGGGTGCCGGGCCGCCGCCAGGCGTGGACCGGCGTGGCGATGACGGTGGCGCTCTCCACCCGGCCACCCGCCTCTATTGTCAGGCGATGATAGCCCAGGGGAAGGTTGTGTGCCGCCCGGAGCTCGCCGTGGGAGATCTCGACCGGGACCAGGCCGTTGTCCTCCAGCCGGAGCTCCGCGTGGACCGCGCCGTGGGAGGGGACCTTGAGGGGAGGCAGCGCGCCGTCCCAGGCCACCAGCACCGGGGGGACCAGCCCCGCCTTCCGGCCCGCGCGGATGGCGCGCAGCGCCTCCGCGGCTTCCTCGGGCCGGGTGATGGGCGCCCCCACCGCGGCGGAGACCCGTACCAGGGTCTCGGGGGCGACGACCACCTTCCGGTTCAGGCCGTCGGTGTACCGGGTGTGCACCCCCAGCGTGCGGGCCAGGGTGCGGAGGGCGCGAAGCTGTGCGGGGGTCAGCGTCATCGGGCGGGGCGGATGCGGATGGCCTGGCCGCCGCCGGGGGCGAGCACCAGCCGAAGGCGGGTGGCGCTGGTGACGGGGCGGCTGGTGATGGTCACGGGGAGCGGATTGTCGAGCCAGTGGGCCTTGGGGCCGTCGGCGTAGATCTCGGCGACGTAGCGCTTCCCCGGCGTGAGGAAGCTGAGCGGCAGGTCGAGGGTGCGGCCGTCCTCGTCGGTGATCGCGCCGAGGAACCAGCTCTGGCCCCCCCGCTCCCGGCGGGCGACGGCGACGTAGTCCCCGATGCGGCCGTCCAGCACCCGGGTGGTGTCCCAGTCCACCGCGACATCGCGGATGAACTGGAAGGCCGGCTGCCCCTCGTAGTTCTCCGGCAGGTCCGCCGCCATCTGCATCGGGGAGTAGAGCACCACATAGAGCGCGAGCTGCTTGGCCAGGGTGGTGCGGATGCGCGCGTCCTCCGGACGCCGCGGGCCGCCCGGGCCCCGCTCGATCAGCAGGTCGAAGATGCCGGGAGTGAAGTCCATCGGGCCGGCGAGCAGCCGGGTGAAGAAGAGAATGGTCTCATGCTCCGGCGGGTTGCCGCCGTCGCCGCTCCAGGCGTTGTACTCCTGCCCCCGGGCCCCCTCGCGAGTCATCATGTTGGGCCAGGTGCGGCGCTCGCCGGTATCGTGCAGCGGCTCGTGCACGTCCACCATGATGCCGTGGCGCGCGGCGGCCTCGATGACCGTCCGGTAGTGCCGCACCATGAACTGGGACCAGTGGGAGTTGCCATTCTCGACGGTGTCGGTGACGTAGCCCGTCTTGATGGCGTCGAGGCCCAATGACTGGTACAGCGCAAAGGCGCTGTCGAGCTGCCGCTCGTAGTTGCGGATGCCGCCCGAGGTCTCGTTGTGGACGATCAGCTTGACGCCCTTGGCCTTCGCGTAGGCCGCCAGGCCGGGGAGGTCGTAGTCGGGATAGGCCTGGGTAAAGGAGAAGGCGTCGCGGTTCTTGATCCAGTCGCCGTCCCAGCCGGTATTCCATCCCTCCACCAGCACGCCGCCGAAGCCGTTGGCCGCCGCGAAATCAATGTACCGCCGGGTATTCGCGGTGGTGGCGCCGTGCTTCGGCCCCGAGCCCCAGGTCATGGTGTTGATGTGCATCCCCCACCAGATGCCGATGTACTTCATCGGCTTGATCCAGTCGGGATCGGCGATGGCGCTGGGCGGGTTGAGCTTGAGGCCAAGGAGCGAAGGAGCGAGGTCGGTGACGCGGTCGGCGATCTGCAGCGTGCGCCAGGGGGTGACGAATGGGGTGCGGCCGCGCACCGCGATGCCGTCGCCCATGCGGGCCAGATCCGCCTGCAGGGTGCGGCACTCGATGCAGCCGCCCTTGAGGTTCATCCGGGCATAGTCCGAGAGGTCCGCCTCGTGCAGCACCAGGTAGCTGCGGCGGTCGGTGGATTCCAGGGTCAGCGGGGTCTGCACCTCCCGGAGGAGGCTCAGCGGGCCCGCGCTGTAGAGCATCTCGGAGCGGTCCATCCGGGGCCGGTCGGAGGGGATGAACCAGGCCCGCGGGTTGTCGGCAAAGGTGAACTGGGTCAGCTCCTCGGTGATGGCGAAGCTCTCGAGCCCGGGCTGGGCGGGGAGCTCGTAGCGGAAGCCGATGCCATCGTCGAAGGCGCGGATGCGGAGGGTGAAGCGGCGGGGTACAGGCGATTGGGCGATTGGGCGATTGGGCGATTCGCCCCCCTCCTCGACCGTCACGGCCAGCTCGTTGTACTGCTCCCGCACCCGGGCCACCTCGCCCCAGGGCTGGGTCCACCAAGCGTCGTGGGAAGTCCGGGAGCTGTCGCGGATCACCCATCCCGAGTCCAGCGGCTCCTGGGCCTGGAAGCGGAATCCCAGGCGGGAGGGGAGGATCAGGGGGCGCCCATCGCGATCGAGCCGCCAGGTCAGGCGGTTCTCCAGCACCTGGACCGTCACCCGGGTCCGCCCGTCCGGCGAGGAGACGCCGACCTGGGCCGGCAGCGGGAGGGTCGCCGCCGCGAGGCTCAGCAGGGCAAGGCAGGGGGCGAACCGGCGGCGGGGGCGGGGCATGGATGAGTCCTTGGTAAGGTACGGCTTGCCCGGCACGTGGGCCACTGGACCTTGCGCCCGGCGGGCGCGACGCCGAACATATGCGGGCCAGTCCGGCCCCCCGAACACTCCCGAGGACATTCGTCCGTGCCCCAGATCCAGCTCGGCGCGATCGACTATGCGATCCTGATCGTCTACTTCGCCTTCGTGCTCGGCATCGGCGTGGTGCTGCGCCGGTACGTGAAGAACAGCGAGGACTTCTTCCTCTCGGGCCGGTCCATCCCGACCTGGATCGCGGGGCTCGCGTTCCTCTCGGCCAACCTCGGCGCCCAGGAAGTGATCGGGATGGCGGCCTCGGGCGCCAAGTACGGCATGATGACGAGCCACTTCTACTGGGTGGGCGCGATCCCCGCGATGGTGTTCGTCGGGATCTTCATGATGCCGTTCTACTACGGCTCCCGCGCCCGCTCGGTGCCCGAGTACCTGCGGCTCCGGTTCGACGAGAAGACCCGCGGCTTCAACGCGATCAGCTTCGCGCTGATGACGGTGCTCTCCTCCGGCATCTCGATGTACGCCCTGGCCAAGCTGCTGGAGCTGGTGCTGGGGTGGAACTTCCACACCAGCGTGCTGCTCTCCGCGGCGATCGTGCTGGTGTACATCTTCCTCGGCGGCCTCACCTCGGCGATCTACAACGAGGTGCTGCAGTTCTTCCTGATCGTGCTCGGCTTCCTGCCGCTGGTGCTGCTCGGGCTCAAGGACGTGGGCGGGTGGGACGGGCTCACGGCCAGGCTCAACACCGTCGCGACCGGCGCCGGCTACGAGGCGGGAGCCTGGACCTACGCCTGGCGCCACCTGGACGCGCCCAGCGCCAATCCCATGGGCGTCGAGTGGTTCGGGATGGCGATGGGGCTCGGCTTCGTGCTCTCCTTCGGCTACTGGTGCACCGACTTCCTGGTGGTGCAGCGGGCCATGGCGGCGGAGTCCATGCTGGCGGCGCGGCGCACTCCCCTCCTCGCCGCCATCCCCAAGATGCTGTTCCCGGCGCTGGTGATCCTTCCCGGCATGATCGCGATCGCGCTGCACCAGCGGGCCGGCGGGTTCCTGCCCCTCGGCGCCGACGGGACCCCGAACTACAACCTCGCCATTCCGGTGCTGCTGGCGCATTACCTGCCCTCCGGGCTGCTGGGGCTCGGGCTCACGGCGCTCATGGCCTCGTTCATGTCCGGCATGGCGGGCAACGTCACCGCGTTCAATACGGTGTGGACCTACGACATCTACCAGTCGTACGTGGCCCCGGGGCGCTCCGACCGGCACTACCTGCGCATGGGCCACGCCGCCACGGTCTTCGGCATCGGGCTCAGCGTCCTCGCGGCCTACGCCACGACCCGCTTCAACAACATCATGGACATGCTGCAGCTGGTGTTCGCCTTCGTGAACGCCCCACTGTTCGCCACCTTCCTGCTGGGGATGTTCTGGCGCCGCGCCACCGGCCACGGCGCCTTCTTCGGCCTGCTGCTCGGTACCCTGGCCGCGGCGGCGCACCATGGGCTCTCCCTCCCCGGCGATGCGCTCCCCGGGCTCAAGGGAGGCTTCCTCGGGACGGTGCTCCGGCACTATCCCAGCGAGATGGCGCAGAACTTCTGGACCGCCATCGTGGCCTGGACCACCTGCTTCGCCGCCACGATCATGATCTCGCTCCTGACCCGGCGCCGGAAGTCCGACGCGGAACTGACCGGCCTGGTCTATGCCCTGACGCCGCGCCAGACCGATGCCGGCCTGGCCTGGTACCAGCGGCCCGCCACCCTCGGTGTGGTGGTTTTGGGGCTCACGCTCGTCCTCAACATCATCTTCTGGTAACCGCGCCATGCAACTCGACCTGCGACTGCCGATGGGGTTCATGTTCACGATCTTCGGCTTGCTGCTCGCCGGATTCGGCCTGGCCTCGGACCGCGCCATCTACGAGCGGTCGCTCGGGATCAACGTGAACCTCTGGTGGGGCGTGGCGCTGCTGGCGTTCGGGCTGATCTCGCTCGGCCTGGCGCTCCGCACTGCGAAGGCGCGCCCGCAGCCCTAACGGCAGGGCCCGAGCGCGGGCCCCGAAGAAAGGATCCCCCATGCTGCGTCGCGCCGCATTCCTCCTCTGCATCCTTGGCCTCGCCGGCTGTGGCGGGTCGAAGTCGCCGGATGAGGTATCGCCGGACGTGCTGCCAGCGCTGATCGAGGTCAAGAACCTGCACGCGCTTCCCGTCAGCATTGATATCACCGGCAATGGCACCCGGTACCATCTTGGCACGGTCCATCCCGGCATGAGAGGCTCGTTCAAGGTTCCGGTCAACGTGACCAGCAGCGGCTCGGTCGAGCTCGTGGTCACGCCCAGCACCAACGCCCGGCCGTTCACTTCGGGGCCGCTCCTGCTCGGCTCGGCCGCGGTGGTGGACCTGATCGTCACCGCCCGGCTGTTCAACAGTACCGCCAGCATCCGGCCCTAGCGCCCCGCCTCGCGCAGCGCCTCGTCCGGGGCGAACTCCGCCGCGGCGGGCAGCGGGGTGCCGTCCGGAGCGAACCAGGCCAGGGACCCGCCGCCCCAGGCAAACAGCCCCGACACCTGGATGGACTCCGGGTACCACCACACCACCCCGGCGCCTCGTCCACCCGGTGTGGTGGCCACGGCGTTCGCGACGTCTCGCAGAAACTTCGCCTGCCCCTCTCGTGAGATCGCCCAGGTCATCGCGGCGCGGTTCGGCGCCATCCCCTCCCAGCCGCCGATCCGCCAGGGGTAGGCTGTTTCCACCACCATGATGTCCCGCCCATACCGCCCAGCGGAGGCCTCCAGGTTGGCCTGGAGCCCCGCCAGGGTGCCGTGCCACCAGGGGTAGTAGCTCAGGCCGATGACATCATACGGCACGCCGTAGGCCTCGATATGATCGAAGAACCACTTCGTGCCTCCCCTCGACCCGCCCTGCGAGTAGTGCAGCAGGACGCGGACGGAGTCCCCGGGGAGGAGCCCGGCGCGGACCCCGCGGATGCCGGCCTTGAGCAGCCGAGTGAACTGCTGCCACCCGATCACGGTGTCCGGGGCGGTGCTGATGCGTCCCAGGGGCCAGAGCATGCCGTCGTCCACCTCGTTGCCTACCTGGACGATCTCCGGCACCACCCCCACCTGCCGCAGGCGGGCCATGACGTCCGCGGTGTAGCGCTCCACCTCGGCTTCCAGGGAGTCCAGACCCAGCGCGGCCCACGCGGCCGGGGTGAGCTGGCGTCCTGGGTCGGCCCAGGTGTCGGAGTAGTGCAGGTCGAGCAGCACCCCGGCGCCGCTCGCGGCCACGCGCTCTGCCATCCGCACCGTGTACTCCAGGTCGTTGACCTCGACCTCGGCGCCGCTCGGGTTCACGAAGAGCCGCAGCCGGAAGAGGTTGCTGCCGCGGGCGCGGAGGATGCCGATCGCGTCTCCCGCGGTACCGCCATCGCGGAACACGCCCCCGGCTTGTTCGATCCGCTCCAGTGCCGAGATGTCCGCGCCCCGGAGGGGTGGCAGCGGTGCGTCATCGGAAGGGGCGTTGGTACCCCCGCCGCATGCCGCGAGCAGCAGAAGCGCCGCCATCCAGCTTCGGGCCATGGAACTCACCGGCTTCCGGATTCCAGTGTGACCCACTCCACCTCCACCCCGTAGGCGTCCGGCACCGTGGCGCCCGCGTCCGCCTTCCGGAGCGAGAGCTGCAGCCGCTCCAGCCGCTCGAGCCGCGGCCGGTCCCCGGCGCCACCCCTCCCCGCAGCCGGTCCCACCCAGTAATTCCACTCCCCCGGGAATCCCTGCGGCACCAGCACGCCGCGCCCGATGGTGAACGACGCGAGCGGCAGCGAGGCCTCGCGCCAGGCGCTGTCCACGGGGAGCGCCGCAACCCAGCTGGTGCCGTCGTCCTCCATGAGCGTCACGTGCAGCGTCTGGTTGGCGCCGAGTCCGCGCAGGCGGAGCCGCAGGGTCTCCGCGCCCGCGATGGTTTCCCTGCGAGCCCGGATCCGTTCGGCGACCACCAGTGAGGCGGCGTAATCCGGCGGGCTCCAGCCGTTGCGATCCCGGGGCAGCGGGAAGCGGAAGGTGGGCCGGCCGGTGATCCCGGAGAGCCTTACCTGGAAGAGGCCGCTCCGGCCGGCGTCGCCGATGCGGGTGAAGGCCAGCCGCCGGAGATCGGCGCCGGGATCAAGAAGGGTGAGCGGCGCACCGGGCGCGACGACCGTGACCTGCCATGCGCTGCGGCCGGTGTAGTTCCAGTCCCAGGGCTGGTGCCGGTGGCCATCGGGGTATGTGGTCGCGACGCCGCCACGGTACACGGTGATGACGAACTCGTGCGGCCCCTCACGCAACTCGGTGGCGGGGACGGTGGCGGCGTACTCGTAGCCGCCCGCGGGCCGCATCCAGTAGCCATGGTACCAGTCGCCGGCGATCAGCCGGAGGAAGAGCTTCACCGAGTCCGGCGCCGTGAGGTCCACGACGCGGGCCCGCAACTCGGCATCGCGCCCCGAGAGGTAGGCCGGCGCGGCCAGCGGGGTGACGACGAGCGGCATGGTGTCCGCCGGCGGCGCGTGGTACTCCCGCAGGCCGACGGCGCCCACGTGCGTCGGCAGGGTGGCGGGGTCCACCACGCCGGAGGTGCTCAACAGGTAGACGCCCGGGGTCACGGTGAAGCGGCCCGCGCCGGCTTCACTCGTGCCCGGGTTGCCGGCGGCGAGCGGCTGCACCGTGAATCCCGGGCCGAGGTCGGGGAGGGTGATGGTCATCGGCCAGGCGCGGCTGATGGCGCGGGTGACGATCTTCTCCGGGTGCGGCGGCTCGAAGGGATCTCGCACCGGCACCGCGTCGGGGTAGACCTCCAGGCGCCAGAGGCCGGAGCGCACCCGGTCGAGGAAGTAGACCCCTTCTCCCTCATACGCCACGGTGGGAGAGGAGCCGTAGCCGGCGATGCGCCGGAGCGCCGCCGGATCGGGCGGGGTGGAGCGGGTGGAGCCGGCGTAGAGGAAGGCGTCCCGGGCGACCAGCTCGCCGAAATCCTCCTCGGGGGAGACCCGGAAGTCCCCGAAGCGGTTGTTGCCGGGATAGGGGCCATAGCCCTGCATCCGGGGGAGCCGGCGCATCGCTTCCGCGGCGATGATGGCGCTCATCGCCTTGCGGGGGGTGTACGCCAGGCTCAGGAAGTGGGTCTGCCACCCGAGGTTGCGGGAGGCGGTCTGCTGCATGTCGTAGGTGAACATCGCGGCGAACTGCGCCCCCACCGCGCGGAAGGTACGCGCCATGGCGGGGTACATGGTGCCGTTCCGGGTGTCGGGGCTGTCGAACTCGTACACGATGCGCGGCATCCGGGCCAGCTCGGGGCGGCGCATGTCGGGGAAGTCGTCCACGCCGCGGAGGTAGTTCCCCTCCAGTTCGAAGCCGGAGTTGAGCCCGGTAGGGTACCAGCCAAAGGTGATGCCCTCGACCTTCGAGCGGCGGATCGCCTCGGCGATCCGGAAGTCCTGGCTCACGTTGTAGAAGATGAGCTTGCGGCAGCCGGTGGCCCGGACGGCGGCGGTCAGGGGGTTGATGTAGCGCACCGAGCCCGCGAGATCCTCGGGGTGGTGCACCGGCTCGTTCACCAGCTCGATGAACGCGATGGCCGGTTCGTCCTTGAGCGCCACGCCGGTGTAGGGATTCACATGCTCGAGGATCTGGCGCAGGTAGTTGGCCTGGGCAGCGATCGCCGCGGGGTCGGTACCCATCCGGTCGCGACTGTAGAAGCGCCCGAAGCCCGGAGCCGTCGTGTCCGCCAGCGCATCGGGCCACTTGGCGTTGTAGAGCTGGATGGGGCTGAACAGCATGTACACCCCGCGCTCCCGCGCCCGGGCAATCAGCCAGTCCAGCAGGTCCAGGTGGTCGTTGGCGATCAGGTTGCCCACGCTGTCGGCGGACTCCCAGTCTCCCCAGAAGGTGAGCCGGATGCCATCCCACCCCATCCGGGCGAACTGCGCCATGTCCTCGGTGATCATCGCCTTGCGGTCGGCGTGCAGGTAGCCGGCGGTGCGGTAGTCGGAGGCGGTGGTCACGACGTAGTTGGCGCCGAAGAGCGAGACCTCCTGCCGGTTGTCCTTCCAGCGGACCACTCCCTCCTTGTCCAAATACACCGCCCGATCCGCGACCGGAGGGCGGGAGGGGGCGGGGCGCTGGGCCACGGCCTCCACCGCGAAGACGGCGCCGAGCAGCGCCGCGGCGACCCCGCGCCGCGCCGCGCTCACTGCAGGACCAGGAAGCCATGGGCGGGGAGCGTCACCCGGTTGCCGCGCTGCTTCCGGGCGGTGAGCAGGTCCCGCCGGCCGTCCAGCTCGATGCTCGTCACGGTGAACCGGATCGGCGTCGCTCGCGGGTTCACCAGCACCACGATGCCGCCCCGCCGGAACGCGATGACGTCGGAGGGGGCGCTGGTGCGGATCTCCACAAAGTCGCCGCGGATGAGGGCCGGCTGGGTCCGGGTCAGTTCCAGCACCCGGCGGTAGAACTCGCGAGCCTCCGCGGCGTGGGGGTGCTCCCACTGCACCAGTTCCCGCTCGAAGAGCGGCAGCTTCTGCGGGCTCTCCACCTCCTGCCCGTTGTAGAGCAGGGGACGGCCGGGGAGAAGCGCCGTGGCCACGAAGGCGGCCCGTGCACCCGCGCCGAAGATCGCGACCGGGGTGTCATCCCAGGCGGTCTCGTCGTGGTTGGTGGTGAAGCGGAGGCGCATGCCGCCCTGCGGCATGCCGGCGAGCTCCGCGATCTCCCCTCGGATGTAGCTGGAGGCGGGCGCGCCCTTCCAGACCGCCTTGAGCCGCTTGTACGACTCCCAGCCGTAGGTCAGGTCGAAGCCCTTCCGGTGCAGCTCCAGGTCCCCCCACTCCGCCAGGAGCAGGATGGGACGCTGCACCGCCGCGCGGAGGGCCGGCAGCGCCTCGGCCCAGTAGTCGTAGGGGATGAAGCCGGCGACGTCCATGCGGTAGCCGTCGATGCCATACTCGGTGAGCCACCAGCGCAGCACGTCGGTCATCTCGCGGCGCACTGCCGGATTGCCGTAGTCGAGCTGGGCCACATCGGTCCAGTCGGTGAGCTTGCCGTCAGCGTCGCGCGGCACCATCGGCCGGCCCTGCTCGTCGCGGAAGTAGTACTCGGGGTGTTCGGCGACCCAGGGATGGTCCGGCGAGGTGTGGTCGGGGACCCAGTCGAGAATCAGCTTCATGCCCCGGGCATGCACCGCCTCGACCAGGGCACGGAAGTCGTCGTGGGTGCCGTAGGCGGGATTGATGCCGCGGTAGTCCCTCGCGGCGTACGGGGAGCCGAGGCTGCCCTTGCGGTTGAGGACGCCGATGGGGTGGATCGGCATCAGCCAGACCACGTCCGCCCCGGCGGCCTGGATCCGGTCGAGACCGTCAATGACGCCGCGGAAATCACCGCGCTCGGAGAAGTCCTGGACGTAGACCTCGTAGAGGGCGCTCCGGGTCACCCAGGAGGTGTCGGGGGCGAGTGACTGGGCCGCGACTACGGGTGCGCCGACGGCGAGCAGGAATCCTATGCCGAGGGCCGCAAGATGCTTCTTCATGTCGTGTTCTCCTCTGACAGTTACCGCCGCCGAGCCGCTTCCCGGCGCGATGGGCCCTCCGCGCGCTGCAGTTCGCTCTCCGGGATGGGGCACAATCGTCGGAACCGCTCACAGACGCCCACTCCGGGCCCGCCGCGCCCGGGCGCGGCGGTAGATTCCGGCCCGTTCCCCGTTCCCCGTTCCCCGTTCCCCGTTCCCCGTTCCCCCGCCTACAGCTTCGTCGCCGTGTCCACCGCCACCGCGGACATCGGGGCGAGGTCCAACGGGACGGCGCCGGTCGAGTCCACGGTCAGCGCGGTGCCGGCGCAGGCACCGCCGACGCGGCCGCCGCTCAGGCGGTCGCAGTAGGTCCCGGGCGCCAGGCCGGTGGTGACGGTGTCCACCAGCCCGGTGGCTTCCCGGTTGATGGCGACGAAGCCCAGCGTGCCGCGGGAGAAGGCGATGGCGTTGGCGCCGTTGTCCCACCAGTGGGTCACGGCCGTGCCGGCCACCACCTTGCGGAAGCGCACCATGGTGCGGATCGAAGGGTCGCGGTGCTCGCAGACCCACTGGCCGATCCCGGCGGTCTCCAGGCTGGCGGCGCAGGTCACCGGCAGGGTCCAGCCATTGCCGTCGGAGGTGGGCCCCATGGAGGCGCCGGAAGGGCAGGCGAAGGCGTAGCCCGAGAGCACCGAGGGGAAGCCGTAGGGCTGCGCCAGCATCCAGACGTTGGCCAGGCGGAACGGGTCTCCATCCTGGTAGCCCAGCCCGCAGCTCCGCTGGGTGTCGTGGTTCTGCAGGAACACCAGCGCCTTGGTCGAGGGGATGAGACCCCATGCCGCCTCGGAGAACTGGCGGCCCGGCGGGCCGGCGGGATTCAGGTCCGAGACCATCTCGCCGTTCAGGTTGCGGAACTTGCTGCCGACACCGGTGAAGGTGAACTCGGTGAGATCGGCCCATCCGCCGGTGCCGTATCCGACACCGTAGTACTGGGGCTTGGTCACCGCCTCCCCGCCGCCCCCGACCACTTCGAGGAAGAGGTACGGAATCGGATGCCCCTTTCCGACCTGGTCCAGATTCACCCGGTCGATGATGTCATCGAGCTCCACCTGCTGGATGTGCTTGGCGGCGTCAATCCGGTAGCCGGCGACGCCGAGGTCGGCCAGGGCGATGAGGTAATCAGCAAGCTTCTGCCGGACCGTGGCGCTGCCGGTGTTGAGGTCCGGCAGGGAAAAGAGCTCGCAGTCCTGCACGTTGGCGGCGCTCTGGTAGTTGTTGAGCGCGCAGGGGGTGTGGAAGTCGGCCGGGGTCCAGAGCCCCGGGTAGCTGTACTTGGTGTAGGCCGTGCCGTTGCTGCCCACGCCAGGGCTCGGGAAGTTGGTCATGTGGTTAATCACCGCGTCCACCACGATGCCGACGCCGGCGGTGCCGCAGCGGGTCACCATGTCGGCGAACTCGACCCCGCTGCCGGAGCGGCTCCGGGCCAGGCTGTAGCTCACCGGCTGGTAGCGCTCGCTCCAGTCGTAGCTCGGCGTGATGCTGTGCTCCTGGGGCGGCGAGACCTGCACGAAGGCCACGCCGGCCGGGCCGAGGACGGTCTCGCACTCGGTGGCAATGTCGGGCCAGGGCCACTCGAAGAGGTGCACCAGGACGTCCCCGGCGGCGGTATGGCCGCTCGGGCGCCAGGTGCCCGGGAGCGTGGGGCGGGTGGGGGTACCGCCGCCGCCGCCGGGGGGGGCGGTCCCTTCGTCCCCGCCACAGGCAAGGGACAGCGTGAGGAGGCCAAGCAGGGCCAGGGGTCTGGAGAGGGTCACGGCGTGGGCACGGGTGTAAGGGAGAGGCCGCAGCCCCGCCGTGGAGCTGGCAGAGCTGCGGCCGTTGGAACGCTGGTGACTAGGTGATGCTCAGTAGCCGGGGTTCTGGGTGAGCTTCGGGTTCACCGCAAGCTGGTTCGACGGGATGGGGTACAGGGACAGGTAGTCGGGCACGCTCTGCCCGGCCGGCACGCCGCCCTTGAAGGTCCAGATGTAGGTGCCGCCGGCGAACTTGCCGAACCGGATGAGGTCGGTGCGGCGCTGGCCCTCGAAGAAGAGTTCGCGACCCCGCTCGTCCAGGATGAAGTCGAGCGTGAGCTCGCCCTGGGTGATGTCCCCGCTGTTGTCGCCGTAGGCCCGCTGGCGCAGCTCGTTGACGTACCCGAGCGCCTGCGCGGCGCTTCCGGTCCCGCCCCGCAGCACCGCCTCGGCATAGATCAGGTACGCGTCGGCCAGGCGGAACATCGGGAAATCCGTATCCGGGAACTCGCCGCTCGAGCCCTGGCTGCCGGTGGAGG
>JANRJZ010000007.1:0-24760 GCA_033763675.1 Gemmatimonadota bacterium | reverse complement strand
GAGCACAAACGGCATGTGCGTGACGCCGCTGACCGCATCAGGTTCGACTGATGTCCCAGTATGCAGTCTAACATCCGTATCTGGACTCCTCCCCGGCTGAGCGCAAGGGCTTTCCGATAGCGCGAGGTCGACTGCAGTCGTATCTCCGGCCCATCTGTGGGCCCCTCAGGGCCCTGGCCACGATGGAAAGTCGCGCACGGGGTGCCAATCGCATTGAACGGCCCGGACGGCCCCGGTTGTTATCGGCTCGTCCCCGCGCCGGTCTGACCGGACGCCATCGTCGTGATGCCGCAAGCAGCTCGCTGGTACGCGCCCTCCGGCTAGTGCGGGTCGCGCCGCTCGAACGGCCGCCCGTCCCGCCACACCCGCCAGCACACCCGCGCCAGCTTGTTCGCCAGCGCGACCGCCGCCACGTTGTGGCACTGCCGCGTGGCCACCGCCGTCGCCCACACGCGCAGATCGTCCGGTGCCCGGGTCACGCGGCCCGCCCGCAGGGCCGCCCGCGCGCCGTGGATCAGGAGCATCCGGAGGTAGCTGTTGCCCTGCTTGGTGATCGCGCCGAGGCGCCGCACCGTGCCGCTGGAGCGCTCCCGGGGGGTGAGCCCCAGGTAGGCCGCGAAGTGACGCCCGGAGCGGAAGCGATGGATGTCGCCGACGAACGCGACCAGCGCGGTGGCGGTCAGCACCCCGATCCCGGGCACGGTTTGCAGGAGCTGAGCGGCGGGCATCTGCGCCGCCAGGCGGGTGAGCTCGGTGCGGATACCCTCCGCCTGGGTCTCGAGGGCGCGAATCTCCTCCAGCACCGTCTCCAGCGCGGGCCGCAGGAACGCCGGCACGGTGTCCTCCGCCAGCGCCGCAGTGCCTGCCGGGAGCACATGGTGCGCGCCGACCGGGAGGGGGCAGCCGAACTCCCGCAGGTGCCCGCGGACCGCGTTGATCCGGGCGGTGCGGGTCTGCAGGTAGCCCTGGCGCAGCCGGTGCAGCGCCACCACCGCCTGCTGCTCGACCGACTTCACCGGCACCCGGCTCAGGGCCTGGTTGCGGGCCGCTTCGAGCAGGGCCTTGGCATCGGCCCGGTCGGTCTTGTTGCCGTCGCGATAGCGGGCCACGTCCCGCGGATGCAGCAACGACACCTGGTGCCCCAGGCGCTGGAGCTGGCGGCCCCAGTGGTGCGCCGACCCGCAGGCCTCCAGCAGCACCTCGGCGGGCGCCTGCTCGGCGAAGTAGGTGCCGAAGGCCGTCCGCGACAGGCGCCGGCGCTCCCGCACCTGGCCGGGCACCGCGGAGACGGCGACCTCGAAGACGGACTTGGCAAGATCGACGCCGATCTGTAGCGTAGACATGGGCTCCTCCCCCTGGTTGGTGGCCCAGTTGGGGCCGTTTCGCAGTCTTGGCACAGTGGTGCCGTTCGGGGGAGGAGTCCATTCCATCACATGGACCAGTCGTGGCGCGGCCGACCGGTGGTGGCAGGCTGGCACCACCAGCGCTGCCCGGGTAACTTCACCGAAGCTCGCCGCGCCACGCTGGTCATGCGCGGGCGTTAGCCAACACCTGTCATACCCTTGCGCGTAGTACGTCATTGGCGTACATTCCTCCATGCGCTTTGTCGAAACCCCGCTCTTCACCGCGGAGATTCGGACCCTGCTCCCCGACGAGGAGTATCGGGGCCTTCAAATCGCCCTCCTGCTCCGCCCCGAGCAGGGCCCCGTCATCCCGGGCTCTGGTGGCTTGCGCAAGGTGCGCTGGGCGGGCCCTGGACGCGGCAAGCGCGGCGGGCTGCGGGTGATCTACCACTGGCACCCGACCGAGGAGACTTTCTACATGCTCTTCGCGTATTTCAAGAACGCCCAGGAGGACCTGACGCCGACCCAGCTCAAAGTGCTCCGGAAGCTGGTCAAGGAGGAACTGGAATGAACCCGACCGATTTCAAGAAGCTCGCGGCAAGTCTCAAGCAGGCAGGCAAGATCCGACGTGGCCGGCTGCGCCCGGCCCGAGTGACCACCTTTCACCCGGCGGACGTGCGCGCCATTCGGGAGAAGCTGGACGTCACCCAAGCCGAGTTCGCCCTCATGATCGGCGTCAGCCTCGCCACGCTCCGCAATTGGGAGCAGGGGCGGCGCACTCCCGATGGGCCCGCGCAGGCGCTACTTCGGGTCGCGGCGGCCAATCCCAAGGCAGTCATCACAGCCCTGAGCGCCTGAGGGCGCCGGGTGTTGGCTAACAAGCGCATGGACCAGTCGTGGCGCGGCCACCCGCCCGTGGCGGGCTGGCACGACCGGGCGTCGCACCGTTAGCCGCGCCACGCTGGTCAGGCGCGGGCGTTAGACAACACAAGTACGAGGAGACGGCCAATGCCTCAGCCCTGGGTTTCCTCAGCTTTGCTTGCAGCAGCCCTTCTGGGACTCAGTGGCGCTCACCCCGCTGATCAGCCCTCCCGGCTCCGGGTATCCTCCTACCCTGACGGCCTCGAGGGCACCCCATTCCGACTCAGCACCGCTATCGCCGGCGTCCGCATCGCCGGCACAGTAACGCTGCCGCCGGGCAAGGACACGGTCCTGGTCACCCCGGTCTGGTTGGACCTCGACCCCAGCGCCACGGCGACGCTGGATGCTTCCGGGACGGGCGGCCTCACCCTACTGATCCTTCCCGACTCGGCAGGCGGCAGCCGGGCCGTCTTCGCTTCCGGACCGCGGGTGCGGATCACGCGGTCGGGCGCAGGCCGCTATGCACTGCTCGAGGCCAAAGAGGCCCGGCAGGTTGAGCTGTCCGTGTTCTAGCTTGTCCCGCAAGAGCTCGTTTCTTGGCCGGTGTGGGTCGTGTGTTGTCTAACAGGCGCATGGACCAGTCGTGGCGCGGCCGCCCGATGGTGACGGGCTGGCACGACCGTCCCTGCCCACATATGTTCTCATTGTCTCGCCGCGCCACGCTGGTCATGCGCGGGCGTCAGGTGGCAGCAGCACCTGGTTTACGCCAGTCACGCGAAGTGGCCCATGACCCAGCGTCCATTCCCAGCCAGAGAGCTCTCCCTGTCGAGCGTCGACGACGCATCCGCACGTCCGGTGATTCGCCTTCTAGACCTTGTCCTATCCGAAGCGATACGCGCGGGGGCCCACACACTTGAGTTCCGGCCCGCCGACGATTCCGGCCTCGTGCTCTGGGACCAGGACGGCACACTCACCCAGCGCATGCGGCTCCCCGCCGACGCGCACTCGCGCCTGATGGGGCGCCTGAAGGCCTTGCTCGGCCATGCCCCCGGATCTCCGGGCCCGTTCGAGGGAGCCCTGTCGATCGCCGCCGAGGGCCTCGCCGCACACCTAGACGTTCGCATAGCCACCGAGTCCGGCGGGAGTGCGGGCGCCACCATCCGGATTCTGCACGACACCGACCTTCATCACGCAGACGCTGACAGTAGCAACTTTGAAGTGCAACAGTAGGACTCATCTGACATAACAGGCCTCCGGGGTGCGATAGCCGAGCCGCTAGCGGGGCGGGTGTTGAGCTGCCGGGCAATGCGGTTGCAGGCCTTGTTGTCGCGCGTGCGTTGATCCAACGTCACCGTCCCCCTGTGGTTCCATCAGATGATCATGGCTGAGATACCAACTGTGAAGTGCACCAATCAGCCCTCCCGCCGGTAGCATTCCTCCGGGGTCTGATACCCGAGCTGCTCCCCGCAGCCTGGACTGACTCGCCACCTGGACCAGACAAAGCGGGCCAGTCAGCTGGATCACCGTGCTGCGCATGCGCGACCCGATCGGGGTGCGGCATGGTCCGCCCCCGCAAGTCGCTCGACAGCACACCACGCTCCGCCTGGGTCAAAAGGCGAGGGTGTCCGGTTCCTGCAACGCCCCCCCTCCTTGGTGGCGCCTCTCCGTCGCCCGGGGCTGCCACGGCGCGGCCGCGTGGATAGCTTTGGGCTGAATCCACGAGCCGCGCATGGCAGCTTTCACGCGGGCCGTCAGACCATAGGAGTGCGTCCACCCGTGTACCGACTGACTCGCATTGCCTCCTTCGCCACGACCTGCGGCGTCCTTGCCCTCGCGCTCGCCGACCACCTGACCGCTCAGTCGCCGACCACCCGCGGGCCAGAGGCGCCAGACGCCCCGGTGGCGGTTCTCCCAGCCGTCCTCTACAACGACCAGGCCAACGTCCGGGAGGCGACCGACTCCGGGTTCGCCGCGTTGGCCACCTCGGTGCTTCGCGCTCGGCTCGCCGAAGCGCTCTCGTCCCAAGTCGTGCCATCTCCCCTGGTTGACTCCCTCGAGACCTCCGCCGACGCCCGACTCCTGGCCGGGGGGCCGCCGTGCCGCGTCAAAGTGGCCTGTGCCACCTGGGTGGCCGCCAGGGCGGGTGCCCGGTGGGTGGTCATGACCAAGGTCAGCAAGACCAGCAACCTGATCTGGCTCCTTTCGGCCCAGCTCATCCGGGTTGAGACCGGCACCATTGTCCTGGATGACTCCACCGAACTGAAGGGGGAGCCCTCCGGCATGGTGCGGGTGGGGGTCCGGCAGTTCGCGGACCGGGTCGCCCGCACCGTGCGAGCAGGGGGCTATGCGACCAACTACCCGCTCGGCGAGCCGACCTCCGCGGCTCCTGGGCCCTGACAACCGCATTGCCACGAACGGGCAAGTGGCCCGCGGCTGGGCTGCTTGAGGGGGCGCGTAGTCGGTCGCGGCATGATATTCCGGGTCCTGTCAACCCGGCGCAGGAACCAGCCGGGGATCGGCCGCACGGCTATTGTCCGGCCGGGCCCTCGGAGGCTCGCCCCGCAAGTCGGGCGGAACCGTTTGCCGGGCTTCACCCCCTGTCGCACACGCTCGAGGCAGCTTCGATGCCAAAGATGAAAGCCTACGCAAGCTTCGAGGACTACCTTCGCGACCAGAGCCCGAGGAACCGGACGATCATCCGCGCCTTGCGCCGTTTCGTGAAATCCGCCGAGCCGGAACTTGTCGAGAGCGTCAAGTGGGGCAATGGGTGCTGGCTCGCCGGGTCGGAGCCCGTGGCCTACGTGTACGCCGATGCCGCCTGGGTGCAGTTCGGCTTTCTCACCGGCTCGTCGTTGACTGACCCGGGCGGCCTGCTGGAGGGCACCGGGCGTTACGTTCGTCACATCAAGGTGCGCAAGACCGGTGATATTGATCGCCCCGCCTTCGGGGCGCTCCTGAGGCAGGCGGCATCGCGCCGCCGCCCTGCCCCGAAGCGGCGGACGGCGGCGCGCAAGCGGTGACCCTTCAGCCTCGATTCTGGGCGCCCGGTGGCGCGCCGTCTACACTCCCTGCTTCCTCCCTCCGGCCTGGCGCTCTGCCGCACGCGCTCTCTTGGCGATTGCCCACACCAGTGTGGCTGTCGTTCGGAACTGCTGTCCTCCTCCTGGCGTGCCGGCCACGGGTGGGCGTGAGAGCTACGTCATCACGCGCCCGCAGAAGGCGCTGGAGTGAACGGCCTCGCTGGCACCTGCTCGCCGGAGCGGCACAACGATCGGCTCTCACCTTGCCGCCTGGCATCCGCCTGCCGGTGCAGGTCATTGGACGGTGCGCTTTGCTGCTCGCGCCGTGACGTCCACAATGGCGCGTGGCACATATGTTCGATGCGGCAGCGCACGCCTGTACGCCTTCGGCAATGGAGACTACCCTGACCAGAGATACTCGGTTCGCCCTCACCGCCCTCACCGCCCTCGGCGTGCTCGCCGTCGCCTGTGGCCAGCGGCCGGCCCCCGGCCTCATGCCGGCCAGCCCCCCGACTGACCTGAAAGCCGCCGCAGCCGCCCTCTACGAGGCCTACGGGTCTGCCCTGGCGACGCCTCGGCGCGGGGCCATCGCCGGCTTCTATCATCAGGACGGTGCGCTGGTCGTCCTGAACGGCGTGTCGCGCCGGCTGACGCGGGCCGAGCTTGAGGCCAAGTATCAGGGGGCGTGGTCCCCGCCTGCATTCTTTGCCTGGGACGCCTTGGCCTTTGATCCGATTGGCCCTGCTGAGGTGATCGTCACGGGCGGCTTTCGCTGGCAGAGCGCTGGGCGGCCGGACACTGTCCCCTACATCTACGCTGCCCTGCTCGTGGCGGTGGATTCCGGCTTGGCCATCATCTTCGAACACGAGACCATTCGGCCCAGCCCCTAGGCTGGCCGCCTGACCGACACCCGGGCCAGCCGGGGTGTGGCCGTCGCCCGGTCTATGGTTGAGCCCGACTGCCCTGCCGGGGCGGCGTCTGGCGCCCTCGTCGTGGCCCCGCAGGTCCATCGCGACCCTCAGGGCGCAACGGCTGTGCTACTCCCCTGGGCATTCGCCCACCGCGAGCATGCCAGGTGTCCGCTTCAGAGGCGGCGCAGGATTCCCTGAAGCCCGGTACTTGGGCAGCGTCCCTGGGCTGCAGCCCTGGCGGCGGGGGTGTTACAGCGTGCCCTGCACGCGCCCGACCGACCGCACGACGCTCCCGCTCCTGCGGCCCTCGAGTCGCTCTGGGAACGTACCACCTGTCGTCATCGCCCCGGCTTGCGCGAGGGCGCCGCGGTCCGCAGGTTGTGCGGGGTCACCCGGTGTCACGGCCCACCGGAGGGGACTTCGCATGATCCGATGCCTGTTGTCAATCGTCCTGCTGGGGTTTCCCGGAATGGTGAGCGCCCAGGAGACGGCCCCCGAGACGGCCATGCAGCGCTCCGTCGAACAGTTGCGGACCACGGTTGGTCGGTGGGCTGTTGTGACTGACGTTCTGAACGAAGCTGGCTCCGTCGCCAGGTCCGTGCGTGGCACCTTTGACTTCTCCCGGGTCGTACCCGACCGCGTCGTTGCTGGCAAGAGCGATATCCCGGAGCTGGAACAGGCGGCGGGCATACGCTTCTGCGTCAACACAGCCAAGCACCAGGTCGACATGGTGTCTGTCGGAGGCGACGGCCACCCCTGGATGTGGCCCACGACCGGGCCCACACCGGCGTCCCTGGGGGACACGCATGATCAAGGTTTCAGGGCCCGGTGAGCCCCCGGCCTCCGCGCAGGGCAAGCGCCTGCGGGCCTTCGCTGTTGCCCTGGCCGACGCGAACGTTCCGGCGCTCCTGGGACTGGTGTCTCCGGATATCGTCTGGCAGCCTGTGGGGAGGAGAGCCGTAACAGGGGTTGACGGTTTTCTCCGGACTGTCACCCGCTATGGCCCTGCGACTGATCTTGCGATCGATACGCTCATCACGGAGGGCCGCGCGGGGGCGGTCAGCGGTACGCTGGCCTATGGGCGCAAGAGACGCGCCTTCTGCCTTGTGTGCCGGTTCGACGGCGATCCGGGGGTGCTCCTGTCCATCATGTCCTACAGCCAGTCGCTGCGCTGAGTGATGACCCGGCCTCTTCCCGGGACACCCGACGGGCGCTGGCGCCGCTTCTACGACTGGACGCAGGGCGCTGACTCCGGGACCTTCACGCGCGGCATCACGACCTCCGTGCTCGTCCTTGACCTGGCGCACGACGCGCCATGGGGAACCTGCTGCGACATGGCCGGCGGGCACTGGTTCAGTACTTTTCCCTGACGCCGCCAACCACGGACACCCGGGTGAACGTGCAGATCGCGACCTTTCGCCCCATTCACGCCCGCGCGTTCGAGACGCTCAATCGCGCGTGGCTCGTGGAGCATGGGCTCCTCGAACCGCGCGACGAGCAGCACCTGGCGGACCCCTGGGGCCGCATCGTCGCGCCGGGGGGCCAGATCTTCGTCGCCACCCGGGGCGACAAGGTAGTCGGCACCTGTGCCATCGTCCCGGAGGGGACCGACACCTACGAGCTGGTCAAGCTCACCGTCGCGGCGTCCGCCCGCGGCCACGGCATTGGGCGGCGCCTGGTCGAGGCTTGCCTGGCGTTCGCCGGCGGGCGCGGCGGCAGGCGGGTCGTGCTGCTCTCCAATTCACGCCTGGTCACGGCGATCCGCCTCTACGAGAGCCTCGGCTTCCGCCACCGCCCGCTCCCACCCGACGTCAAGTACGCGACAGCCGATGTCTACATGGAGTACACCTGTGAGGCACCGGCAGCGTAAGCGGCGCAGCGGGCTGCCACCCCGCGGCGCGACGGGTGTCCTCCGAAGCAGTTCCCAACCGGGCGTTGCCGCTCATGGCGAGGATGGAAGACCCCACCGAGATGAATACACGGATACCTGAGAGGTGGTGGCTGCGCGTCGGGGCCTTCGGGCTCGTGTATCTCGGGCTCGGCCTCACCTCGGCGCTCGTTGCCAATCCCCTTCCGCCCGGACTCGGCCAGGCCTCGATCAGAGTGGTCATCTTCTTCGTGGCCATCGCGGTGTTCTACAGCCACGCCGGCGTCGAAGTCGCCAGGCAGCCGGCAAGCCCCCGGATGTCGGCGCTGCGCACTGCGGCGGCGGTGTCGTGCGGGACGCTCCTGCTCGCGGTGTACGCGGTCAGCATGGCGTGGTTGGAGTCCGCGCATGTGAGCACCTCGCTACGCGCGGCACTGATCATCTGGCCCGTCGCAACGGGCGTTGCAGCGTTCCTCGCGGCCCTTATACTGGGACGGTTGCGAGAGTGGGCGCGGAGGAGGGCTGGAAGCGGGTAGCTGAGACCCGGTTGTGGGGATGACGATGCCGGTCCGTGGGCCCCCACGGCGGCGGAGGGAGGCCGTTCATGACAATCAGGCTCGAGGGCATCTGCCCCCTGCTCGAGGTATTCGACATGACGCGGGCGCTGGCCATGTATCGCGACGTGCTCGGCTTCGAGGTCGTCCAGTCCGCTCCGCCGGGCGATGACTGCGATTGGTGCCTGCTGCGGAAGGACGGTGCGGAACTGATGCTCAATACCATGTACGAGCGGGAGAACCGCCCCCCGGGTCCGGACCCTGCCCGAACGGAGGCACACGCCGACACCGCACTCTTCTTCGGCTGCCGGGATCTCGACGCCGCGTACGCGCACGTCCGCCGGCACGGGATTGAGGCCAAGCCACCCGTCGTGCGGGATTACGGCATGAGGCAGCTGTCGTTCACCGATCCCGATGGATACCACATCTGCCTTCAGTGCCCGGCGCCCTGACCACAACCTGCAGCGACCGGCACCCCGCGCCGCGGTTGCAGCTGGGGGCCAGGCATCGCGGGAGCGTCATGCGACACTTGGACTTTACGTGCGACTGCGGGGAAGGCCGGTTCATCACGGCGGCCGACAACCTGCCGTACCGGGCCTACTACATCCCCGATCAGGAGTACGACACCTTCTCCGGGAAGGTCGACCACGCGATTGCGACGTCTGGCCCGGCGCCAGGGGACAAGGACCGCGCCTGCATGGCCTGGCGCGGGTACACCATGCTGTGCGTGTGGCAGTGTTACGCTTGCGGCGCAGTATATATCGAATCACCAGACGGCTCGCATCACCGCTTTGCCCCCGCCTCTCCGGAGGTACCGAAGCAGTTGTTGGCGCGGCCGCCCGTGAGGCGGCCGCCATGATTCCGGCCAGGGGGGTGCTGATGGGGGGAGCCGTGTGATGCTCCCTCGCAGGCCGCGTTCACGCTCCAGCAGGACGGCCGGGTGGTCGCCCGGTTCGCCAGTGATGGCACCGGGTATTTCCTGGTCCGCGCCGTGCCCGGCCGTTATACGGTGATCCCGGTCGAGCCGATCGGCCTCGGTGCGCAGACCCCGGAGGTGACGGTCCAGGCACAGGGCCTGACGCGGGTGACCCTGTCGTTTGACACGGGGATCCGGTAGGCCGGGCGCGGGCGGGGTCCTGGCCGCTGAGCGCCGCCCTGGTTCCGGCCCCCGGGGCCGCACAGAGTTCCGGTCCGCCGACGGCGGACTCCGTCGTCACGCTCTTCGAGGACGTCCCGGTCGACTCCAGCTTCGCCATCGCCGTCATTCACGACAAGAACGGCAACGACAAGATCGACATGCGCTGGTTCCCCTTCCCCAAGCCAAAGGAAGGAGCCGGCGTGTCCCGGAATAACCTGCGGATGGGGAAGCCGCACTACGAGCAGGCCCGCTTTGCCCTGCTCACCCCGGCGGAGCAGCTGCGAATCAAGATGCGATACTAGGCCGGGGCGCCAGGTTCCTGGCAGTCTGGCACGGCTGGCCGCCGGCCCGTAGGTTTCCCCGGACTCGCCGTGCCGTGCGGGCCCCGCGCGGGCCCTCGGCCGTCTCCCACTCCCGATGCACAAGCCACCCCCATGTCCCCAGCGCCACCAGTGTTCGATCCCCTTGTGACCTACGAGGAGTATCCACCAGAGGAGATGGTCGCTCGCAGCCAGGCGTTCGCGGCCATGATGCAGCGGCGACGGACCGTGCGACAGTTCAGCGACCGGCCCGTGCCCCGGGCCGTCCTCGACGCCTGCCTGGAGGCCGCCGGCACCGCTCCCAGCGGGGCCAACCTCCAGCCCTGGCACTTCGTGGCGATCGCGGACCCGGCGCTCAAGCGGGAGATCCGGGCCGCCGCGGAAGCCGAGGAGGTCAGGTTCTACCGGACCGCCCCCGCGGAGTGGCTGGCTGCCCTTGCCCCGCTGGGAACCGATGAGCACAAGCCCTATCTGGAGACGGCTCCGTATCTCATCGTCGTCTTCGCCCAGCGCCACGGCACCTCAGCGACCGGCGCTCGCATCCCGCACTACTACGTGCTCGAATCGGTGGGCATCGCCACCGGCATCCTGATCACGGCCCTCCATCAGGCGGGCCTGGTGACCCTGACACACACCCCGAACCCGATGAACTTCCTGAACCGCCTCCTCGGGCGGCCGGCGGCGGAGCGGCCCGTCATGATCCTCGTCACGGGGTTCCCGGCCGCGGACGCCGTCGTGCCACGCATCGCCCGAAAACCCCTGCCCCAGATCGTGACGTATCGGTAGCGGCGGCTGGCGCCGACCGCCCGTTCGAGGCTGGCCGGGCCAACCTGGTCCGGGTAAGTTCTCCACTCCTTGTCCCGCCCGACGGGTCAACCGCGGGCGTCGGCGCTCAGCGCTCTGGAGGTGACCCATGCGGCGCTACGCACTTCTGCCGGCGGTGATGGTGCTCGCCTGCCTGCCAGAGCGGAGGGCCGCCACGCCCCCGGCCATCGATTCCGTTCGTCTCGCCGAGGCGCGGACCGCGGCCACGGCCCTGGGAGGCGAGCTGCTGACCCTGCTTACGCAGGAGCTCGCTCGCGGTGGCCCCGCCGCCGCTGTCGCGGTCTGCGCCGACTCTGCCCAGGTCCGCACCAGCCGGCACCAGCAGGCCGGCATCACGGTCCGCCGGGTCGGCACCCGGGTCCGTAACCCCGCCAACGCGCCGGACTCGCTGGAGTCAGCCATTCTCGCGGCGTTTCAGGCGGACCTGAGCGCCGGGCGCCTCCCGGCGGATACTGTCGTGCTGGAGGCACTCGCCGGGGGCCATACCCGCCTCCGCTACCTCCGGCCGGTCCGGGTCCAGGAGGCCTGCCTCACCTGCCACGGCCCCGCAACCGGGATTCCGGACTCGGTGCGCGCCATCCTGGCCCGGCGGTACCCGAATGACCAGGCCACCGGCTACGCCATCGGAGCGCTGCGCGGCGCCGTCTCCGTTCAGGTGGACCAGGACTGATGCACGAGGCCTGCCCCCCGCACCAGCAGGGGACCTGCGGGCGCCGCGCTGCAACCGGTGGGTGGTCTCCGACTAGCTTCCAGCCATGAACAAGCTTCCTGAAGTCTGGCTTCGGGGGCCGATCGACGGAATCCTGCCGCTGCTCCAGCCCGCCGCCCACGCCTTGCAGCAGGTGCGCGAGGATGTGGAGCAGGCCGTCGAGGGGCTGACCGCGCCCGAGCTGTGGGCCCGCCCGGGCGGCACGGCCGCGATCGGCTTCCACCTGCTCCATCTTGCGGGGAGCCTGGACCGCCTCCTCACCTACTCCCGCGGCGAGGCGCTCTCGCCGGCGCAGCGCGCCGCCCTGGCGGCCGAACAGACGGCCTACCAGGATCGCCCCGGGTTGGACCACCTGCTGGCGGGGTGCCGGACAGGGATCGAGCGCGCCCTGGACTACCTGCGCACGGTGCCCGTGGAGGGCCTCCTGCAGCCCCGGGAGGTCGGCCGCCAGCGACTGCCATCCACGACCCTCGGCCTGATCTTCCACGCGGCCGAACACGCCGCGCGGCACGCCGGCCAGGTCGCGACGCTGGTCCGCGTGGTGCGAGTCTGACCCCGGACGCGTCATGGTGGATGCCTGCACAGCGTCACGCGACCGGGGGCAATCGTGAACCACCTGGTCTCCCTCGCACTGTTCCTCACCGGCTCGGCCGCCGCCGCCGCGCAGGTGGAACCATCCCAGCCGGCGGCCGGCTTCGTGACCGGCGTCTCCGCGCGGTCCGCCGCGGCCTTCTCGACCTGCCTCACCAGCGTCCAGGTCGTTCACACCAGGGCGTTTGCCGACCGCGGTTGCGCGGTGGTGGACTCGGTGCGCCTCGCCTCCCGGGACGGTCACGCCGCCTGGATGCTGACCTACCGGCGTGACCTGGTGCTCGACTATGCCGACTTCATGGACACGCTCGTGGTGGACGAACTGGTCCTGATTCGCGCGCGGCCCGCGCAGGACCGCGTGGACGTCGTCTGGCACCTGACGAGCATCCAGACCTATGCATTCCTTCAGGCCGCGGCGTCGACCCTGACGCGGGAAGGCATCCTGGTGAGCTACCGCACGTGCGCGAACGGCACCGGGGGATGCGTGGAGCAGTTCCTCCTCGGCGACGAGCAATGGGCCGTTGTCGCGGAGCCCTACCTGGATGGGCTGGCGGCCGCCGTGCCGGCGGGGTGGTCCCTGGCCAAGGGGCGAGAGCTGGATCTCACCACATTGACCGGGGTGCAGCCCATCGCACGCCCGGGGGACGCCAATTGCTGCCCCTGGGGTCAGATCGCGTTCGAGGTGGCGCTGCGAGCCGGCGCCCTCCACCTGACCGCCGCCACGGTCGGCGCGTCCGCCGACGCGGATGGAGTCGCGCCTCGCTGAACCGTGAGGCACCGGGCCGCTCGCCTGCCCGGTCGGGGCTCAGCGGCTGCCTCCCGCGAGCACCGGGGAACCCCGGGCGTCCGGCCGTGAAGTCGCATGGCGTTCTCGCCGCTTCCGGAGGTCATTCTGTGGCGCGCTTTGGCCCTGGCCGGCTCGTCTCCCTGCTCCTGCCCGGTCCGCTGGTCACCTCCGCCAGGGCGCAAGCCGCCCCGCAGCCCCTGACACCGGTCGTCCATGCCAACCGGGACGCTCGGTCGGGTGCAGCAAGCCTTCGGGCTCACGCGGCCGAGCTGGTGCGCCGGGGGCGCCCGCTCGAGTTCATCCCGCGTGGGCTCTGGTACTTCGACCCCGCCGCCGGGACAGATCGCGGTGTGCATTCCCTATCCCCATCGGGCGGTCGCCCGCCTCGTGCCCGACCCCGCTCACCTGGTCACGGAGTTCAAGCCGACAGCACGGTAGACGCCATCGCGACCGGCCGCGGGTGTGCCCGGCGTGAGCCCCCGGGATGCGGCTCGACCGGGTTGCGCGCCCGCAGTTCGGGCCCCAGCTTCCGACGCCCACGCCGGCCGGGCGCCTGACGCCGGCACGGCGTCGGGTCCTCCCAGGCACCCGTCGTTCACCAGGAGTCCACCAGAATGCCAAGCTGGCTGTCCCTCGCGCGCGAGCCTCTTGTGGTGCGCCGAGCGCTGCGCTACGCCGTGATTGTCGGGACGATCCTGATCACGATCAACCATGGCGATGCCATCCTCCGGGGCGACCTCCCCGCCGGGCGCCTGGCCCGGATGTTCCTCACGGCCCTGGTGCCGTACGTGGTCTCCACCCTCTCGAGCGTGGAGGCGATGCGCGCCGCGCTCAACAGTGGCCCCGCGGCACAGCCGCACGGCGGATAGCCACGGACAGCCAGGGATCGCGGGGCTCATCCACAACGCCCGGTGCATGTGAGTCCGGGCCCTCGGCAAGCCCCACGGGATTCCCGTCCCCGGGCCGGTGGACCGCAGGCGGGTGGAGAAGGCGGAGCTCCTTCCTGCCCTTCATCCGTGAGCCCGGCCCGGGCGTTATCTTCCGATGTGATCCATAGACCGCAGTCCCGCCGCGAGGAGCTCGCGAACGTCCTGACCCACGGCTCCGGCTTGGCCGCGAGCCTCGTCGGGCTACCGGTGCTGATCTGGGCGGCCAGCGCGCGGGGTGACACCAGGCAACTCGTCGCCTGCAGCATCTTCGCGGTCAGCATGGTGCTGCTCTATGCCGCGTCCACCGTGTACCATGCCCTGCCCTCCTCCCGCGCCAAGCACATCCTTCGGATCGTCGATCATGTCGCGATCTACCTGCTCATCGCGGGGAGCTACACTCCATTCACCCTGGGCGTCCTCCGGGGGACGTGGGGCTGGACCCTGTTCGGCGTGGTCTGGTCGCTCGCCGTCGTGGGGATCCTGCACAAGACCCTGCTCGGGTTCCGCTTTCCGCGGCTCTCGACGGTGATGTACCTCGGTATGGGGTGGCTGGCGGTCGTGGCCGCGGGCCCCCTGACCCGCGCCCTCCCCCCGGCCGGCTTCGCCTGGATTGTCGCCGGAGGGCTGTGCTACACGGCCGGGGTAGTGCTTTACGTGCGGGACCACCTCCCTTACCGCCACGCCCTCTGGCACCTGCTGGTCCTCGCGGGAAGCGCCTGCCATTACGCGGCGGTCTACCAGTACGCGATCGGCCCGGTCGGAGGCTAGCGCCAGGGGGAGTCGGCTTCCCGAGACCCCGCCGTTCCGTGGGGCCCGGGGGGCGCACGGACGGGCCCCGACCGGGCAGCCAGGGGGCCCCTGCGACGTGAAACCCGCCATTCAGGCGCGACGGGCGATAATCGGCTATCTTTACCAGGTTCGAATTCATCCCGACCAGCGGCCTCATCCCCCGGCGGGGATCGGCCGGCACAGGAGTGGCTCATGAGCAACCCGACCTCCACGGAAAAGCGGCAACGGGCCGCAGCGTTCCCCCCGGCGACGGGGACTGCCCCCACCAGCGGATCCCTGGAAGTCGAATGGGAAAGTCCGTTTGACCGGCTCTGTTTCCTCGTCTCGGCGCCCGACCTCGCGATCAAGCACAAGGCGAAGTACGCCACCCTGATGGGCGAATTGACCGCCGGCACCGGGTGCACGGAGGAGGAACTGATCGCGCACGGGCTCAAGGTCCGGGCGCTGCTGTTCTTCGCCGAGGAGCGGCTGGCCCGGCAGGGCGACCTGGCGGGGCTGGTGGGCAAGCAGAAGTACCCCTACCGCCAGGCGAAGGTGAACCCGGCGTTCTGACGCTCCCGGCCAGAAGCCACGACCGCACCGCCCGCACCAGGTTCATCGGTGCGGCCGGTGCGGTCGCTGCGTTTCCGGCCTGCCTGCGTGATCCTTCGGGGTTGGTGCGGCCGGGCCACCCATTGCCGGGCCGCGACCCACGGGTAGGTTCCTCCTCAGCTCCCTGAGGTTCCCCGCTACGCCCCGCAGCACCTGGAGGCCCCGTGGATTCCGATGATCGCCCCACCGGCCGGCTGCTGACCCGCCGCGACCTCGTCGCCCTGCTCGGTGTTTCCGGCGCGGCGCTGGCCACGGGAGTCGGCTTCGCCCCTCCGCGCGGTCGGGCCCGGGGGACTCCGCTCCCCCCCTGCGTCGCACGCCCGGAGCAGACCGAGGGCCCGTACTTCGTGGATGAGGGATTGACCCGGGCCGATATCCGGACTGACCCCACCACCGGCATCGCGGTACCGGGAACAGAACTGGCGCTCACCTTCCTGGTCTCGAGAGTCGGGCCCGGCCGCTGTGACCCGCTCCCCGGCGCGCTGGTGGACATCTGGCAGTGCGATGCCCGGGGCGTCTACTCGGATGTCGTCGATCCCCGGTTCAACACGGTGGGGCGGAAGTTCCTGCGCGGGAACCAGACCACCGATGCGAACGGGGCGGTGCGGTTCCGCACGATCTACCCCGGGTGGTACCAGGGCCGGGCGGTGCACATCCACTTCAAGATCCGCACGGCGGCGGGCGGGGGGCGCACGGCGGACTTCACCTCCCAGGTGTATTTCGACGAGGCGATCACCGACCGGGTATACCAGGCCGAGCACTATGGCGGGGCGGGTCGGGACCGGACGAAGAACGCCGCCGACCGCATCTTCCAGCGGGGCGGCGAACAGCTGCTGCTCACCCCGCGGCCGGTGGCGGGCGGCTACGAAGCCGAGTTCGCGGTGGGGCTGCAACTTGACTGATCCCACTCCCCCGCGCCGGCCGCGCCTGGTGGCGCTCTTCCCCTCGATTCGCACCAGCGCACGCTGGTGGTGAGCATGCCGATCACCCTGACATCTCCGGTCTTCCCTCCCGACGGACCCATCCCCCGGCGCCACACCTGTGACGGCGACGACCTGTCGCCGCCCCTCGCCTGGTCCGGCCTCCCGCCGGGCTGCCGGAGCCTCGCGCTGCTGGTGGACGATCCCGACGCCCCCGACCCCGCGGCGCCCAAGCGTATCTGGGTGCATTGGATCCGGTACAACCTCCCGCCCACGACCACCGGTCTCGCCGAGGGCGCCGGCAATCGGGCTCCGGACGGCGCGGAGCGGGAGGCATTGACTGATGCCCGCTCGCTGGGGTACCACGGACCCTGCCCCCCGATCGGCCGGCACCGCTACTTCTTCCGGCTCTTCGCGCTCGATCGAGTGCTTCCCGACCTGGGCCCCACGGCCGGGCGCGCCGCCCTTGAGCAGGCCATGGCGGGCCACCTGCTGGAGACGGCGGTGCTCATGGGCACGTACCAGCGCTGAACGGCCGGCGTGGCGCTCCCCGGCCCCGGGGAACGGGACGAGGGGTTATCTTGAACTGTCTCTTACAGTTGGCATCACATGGCGACCAATGCGGACCTGGCTCTCACCAACCGGTTCGAACTGCAGATCATCAAGGTCTTCCGCGACCGGCGCGCCCTGTCGGGCCCGAGCGCGCAGCGACTGCGGGACATGGGCCTCAAGGACTCACCGGCGTTGCGCGCCATGATCACCTCCACCGTGCTGCGCCGGGCCGGTCCCGAGCGGTTCTACCTCGACGAGGCCACCTGGGCCACCCGACGTCACGGCTCTCCCCTGCTCCTGACGATCGTGGTCGGCGCGGTGCTGCTGGCGATCACCCTCGTCGCCCTCTACCTGGGCTCTCGGCCCTAGCCTGCGGACCGTTCGGCCACCTGCACCACGATCGCCAAGCCCACCTGATGTACGATTTCCACGACGATACCCGCCTCGCCATCCTCCAGGCGCGACACGAGGCGCTCTTCCTCCGTGCCGACGAACTGACGCCGGCGCATCTCGCGCTCGGGGTGCTGCACACCCTGGGCACCGCGGAGATCCTGCGAGCTCTGCCGGCACCGGGCACCCTCGACGCGCTGTGCCTGGCGCTCGGGGGCCGGAGCGTGTCGGCGCCCGTCATCGCCAGCGAGGTTCGCTACTCCGATGCGGCGCGGGACGCGATCGCCGGTGCCAGGTTTGCCGCGGGCGGCCCGGCCGGGGCCGGGACCATACTGCCCCTGCATCTCCTGGCCGGCATTCTCTGCCCCCATTCCGCCGCCGGGACAGGAGCGACGCCGCCAGGGCCGGTCGCCGCGATCCTGGAGCGGGCCGGGATGGGGACAAGGTCGCTACAGGCGCTGCTCACCCCGCTCCGGCCGCGGTAGGGTTCCGCACCCGGCCTGGCCGCGCCAGATTCCCGGCGCGGTCCTACGTTCACCCTGTGGATCCCGATGCTCGATTCCATCCGACAGTTCGTCAGCAACCGGTTGACCCCCCCCGCGCCAGGCAGCGGCGGGGCCGCGGCGCTTCCCGGGGTCCAGGTCGCGGCTTGCGCCCTCCTGCTTGAGCTGGCCCACGCGGACGGCGAGTTCAGTGAGGCGGAGCGGGCCCACATCGAGCAGGCCCTCGGGCGGCACTTCTCGCTCGATGAGGCCACCACCCGCGAGCTGCTGGCACTCGCCGCCGCGGAGCGGGCCCAGTCGGTGGATCACTTCCAGTTCACCCGCCTGATCAGCGCCCAGTATGATCTGGGGCAGAAGATGGTCCTGGCCGAGGTGATGTGGGGAGTGATCCTGGCGGACGGCCACCTCGCCGATCACGAGGCCTACCTGGTCCGGAAGCTGGCCAACCTCCTGGAGCTGCAGCCGGGATACCTGGTGCAGGCCCGCCGCGCGGCTTCCCCGCCGGCCGAGGGGTAGCGCGAGCCGTGGCGCAAAGCGCAACGATCTACAACTTTGATATCGAACTTGCCGACGTCGACCGTTCGGTCTACGAGACCCTCCGGCTCCGGGTGGCGTGCCAGCCCTCCGAGGCGCCGGACTACCTGATCACCCGGGTGCTGGCGTACTGTCTCGAGTTCGCGGAGGGCATCGAGTTCGGGAAGGGCCTCGCGGAGCGGGGCGAGCCGGCGCTCACCATCCGCGACCTGACGGGCGCGCTCCGGGTGTGGGTGGAGGTGGGCGCGCCGGATGCCGCGCGGCTCCACAAGGCATGCATGGCCTCCCCGCGCGTCGTGGTCTATACCCACAAGGAGCCTGGAAGCGTGCTGCGGCAACTTGCCGGGGAGCGAATCCACCGGGTGGATGCCCTCGAGTTCTACAGCCTGGACCGGGAGCTGCTGGCCGGCCTGGTCCGGCGGCTCGAACGCCGCACCGCATTCTCGCTCTCCGTGACCGACGGGCACCTGTTCGTGACCATCGGCGCGGAAACGCTGACCGGCGCGGTCACCCGGCACGCGGTCGGGGCATGACGGCCGCCCCGACGACGGCGCCGACGAGTGCCCGGCCGATCTTCATCCTGGCGGGGCTGGGGTTCCTGCCGGGCGTGGGCGTGATGTTCGGGCTGGCGGCCTGCATCTGGGGACTGATCGCCGACCGGCCCCGCGCCCTGGTCGCGGCGGCGATCGGCGCCGCAGGCACCCTTCTCAACTTCGCCGGCTGTGTGGCGGTCGGGTACTGGGCCATGGAGCGGCAGGGTCCGGGCGGCTTCGTGGGGATGCTGACCTCGACCGAGCTGGTGCTCCTGGTGGAAGAACTCGAGGACCACCACGAGCGGCACCAGGGCTATCCCGCCACGCTCCGGGAGCTGGACGGCAGCACCCTCGGCGGGCCCGGCGTCAATATCTTTGATCGTGCGCTCGGCCTCGGTAACCTGACGGTGCCGTACCATTACGAGCGTTCGGACGACCGCCGCCACTACTCCTTGTTTTCCGTGGGTCCGGACCAGGTGCCCGCCACCCCGGACGACATTCACCCCGTGCTCCCCGATTCCCTCGCCGCCCGGGCCGGCCTCCTGCCGCCTCCCGAGCCCGCGCCGGGACCGGAACGGGCCGACTCGGTGGGCTGGCCTTGAGCAGCCGACGCGAGCAGGCGCGGGCGAACCCCATCCCCACCCGCTGCCTCGACGACCTCCTGGGCCCGGCGGAGGGGAGCCGCGGGTCGGCGCGGCCCTCGCGCGCCGCCCGCGAGGCGAGAAGGGTCCCGCTGCAGCAGCTCAGGCCCGCGCAGTTGCTCACCCTGCTGCATGAGGGAATTGGCCTGGCGTACATCCTTCCGTTCGCCGTGGACGCCGCGGCACGCGATCCCTGGGCCCGGGTCGAGTTCCACCCCGGAGACCTGCTGCTGGCCGTGCTGTCCACCGACCCGACCCATTGGCGCCCCGGGACCAGAACCCGGCAGCAGATGGTCCTGCTGGCGAAGTCCGCGCACCGGAAGCTGGCCGGGATGCCGCAGGCGAACCGGAGCCCGGCCACCGAGAAGGACCTCGTCGCGTGGCTCGCGGCGCTCAAACTGAAAGGAGGCGAGCGATGAGGCCCCAGAACACGATAGAAGGTCGGATCACCCACCTGAGCGCAAAGCCACGCGTCCCGGGTGAGGATGGGCTCCCGAAACATCCCGTGCCGACGCTCCGGGTGGGCCCCGAGGGCGCCGAGGGCGACTACAACAACTACCGCCGCCGGAGACTCCCGGGCGACCGCGATCAGGCGTTGCTGATCGTGACCGAGGACCTGCTCTCAAGCCTTCGGCAGGAGGGGTGGCCCGTCTGCCCGGGCGACCTGGGCGAGAACCTGACCCTCGCTGGCATCCGGGAGAAAGACCTGGCGCCGGGAGTCGGGCTCCGGATCGGCCCGGTCACCGTCGAGATCAGCAAGCCGTGTGACCCCTGCACCGAGCTCTACACCCTGCCCTATGTTGGGGACCTGCGCGGCGCTGAGTTCCTCGAGACCACCGTGGGCCGCCGGGGGTGGTATGGGAGGGTAGTCAGCGGCGGGGTCCTGTCCGTGGGGGACACGGTCCATTTCGTCCCTTGAGTGGAGCGTTTTCAGGCCACCACCGTCCTGCTGGTCGAGGGTGGTGTGAGGGGTTCCATTCGGGGCCGATACAGGTTACTATTGCCGCATTGGACATAGCCTTCGGGCCCCGGGGCAGTCATGGCAGACCGGGTGATGAACCTGCCAAGAACCATTGTCCCGCCGGTGCTTACACCGAGCGGGGCTTTGTGTTTGTGGGGGTCTCCCCTGAGAGATCCCGCGGAGCCGCATGCCAAGCGACCCTACTCTCCACCAGACGCAGTGACGCCCACCCTCGACCGGTTCGAAACCGCCCGCCTCCTCGGGGAGCGGCTGGTCCCGGAGCACCTGCCGGAGGTGCACCGCATGCACCAGGATCCGGTGCAGATGGAGTATCTCGGCGGCGTCCGGGATGCGGCCGCGTCCGCCGCCTACCTCGAGCTCAACCTCCGGCACTGGGAGGACCATGGCTTCGGCCTCTGGATCCTCCGGGATCGGGAGACGGGGCGGGTGGCGGGCCGAGCCCTGCTGCGGCACCTCGACGTCGACGGGGTGGATGAGGTGGAAACCGGCTATAGCCTCCACCCGGAATTCTGGGGCCGTGGGCTGGCCACCGAAGCCACCCTCGCCTGCCTTCGGATCGGTCATCAGGTGCTCGGCCTCCCGTCCATCGTCGCGGTGACGCACCCGGCCAACGTCGCCTCGCGCCGGGTGCTCACCAAGGCGGGCATGTTCCTGGACCGCGAACTCCATCTCGACGGGACCCCGCAACTGCTTTACCGTTCGAATCTCGGCTATCCCCCCTCATCCTGAAGAGGCAGACATGGATCGCACCGCGGAAGCCCGCTGGACCGGAGACCTCAAGTCCGGCAAGGGCAGCATCCGGGTCGGCAGCGGGGCCTTCGAAGGCCCGTACTCCTTCACCAGCCGATTCGAGAGCGGGTCCGGCACCAATCCCGAGGAGTTGCTGGGCGCCGCGCACGCCGGCTGCTTCTCGATGGCGCTGTCGCTGGCCCTGTCCCAGGCAGGGCATACCCCGACGAGCGTCACGACCACCGCGACGGTCCACCTCAGCAAGGTCGGCGAGGGGTTCGGCATCACCGGCATCGACCTGGTCACCCGAGGCGTGGTGCCGGGCATCGCCGCGGCGGAGTTCCAGCGCCTGGCCGAAGCGACCAAGTCGGGGTGCATCGTCTCGAAGGCGCTCTCCGCCGTCCCGATGACGCTGGATGCGAAGCTTCTCCCCGGGGGGTGAGACGAACGGACCTTCATTCGCGCTTCATGGTTGGCGCCGGCGCCTCTCCTAGCTTGGTACCAGGCATCCCCTACCAGCCCAGGAGGCCAGCGTGACACGCCTGCTGCTCTGCTACGGCACGACCGACGGCCAGACGGCCAAGATCATGAGGTTCCTCGACGCCGAACTGCGCGGCCTGGGTGCCGACGTCACGCTGGTCGAGGCGGATGGAGAATCCCTGCCGGCTGGGCTCTCGGGGTACGACGGTGTCATCGTCGCCGGCTCGATCCACGTCGGAGGGTTTCAGCGCCGCCTGGTCCGCTGGGTGCGGCGGCACCGGGAGGCGCTCGATGCGCGACCCCACATCTTCCTGGCAGTCTGTCTCTCGGTGCTGCAGCAGGATCCGGCCGTGCGCCAGGAGCTTGACCGGATCCTGCGGCGTTTCATGCACGCGACGGGGTGGCACCCCCGTGCCATGCAGCCGGTGGCCGGCGCACTGAGCTACTCGCGCTACGGCCTGATCCGGCGCTGGGCCATGCGGCGCATCGCCCGGAAGGCCGGTGGAGGGACGGACGTCTCCCGGGACTACGAGTACACCGACTGGGAGGAGCTGCGCCGCCTGGCGCGGGACTTCCTCTCCTCCAGCGGCGGCGAGGCACCGGTGGCGGTGAGATCCATGGCCACCGCGGTCGCGGCGACGGGCGAGATTACGTAATTCCGGGCGGTCGCCCGTCACCTCCGGTCCCCGGACCCAGCGCACTTTCGGGGGTGGTCCGCCGCGTTATCTTGCATCCCGTTCCCTCGAGCGAAGCGCCGGCCACCCCCGACTTCGAGCCTCCTGTGAGCCTGCAACCGACGGGCGGGTCCGCGGTGGAGCGACTGGACGCGCCCGGACTGGCCGACGCCCTCACGGCCATCCTGCGGCGCGACCTGCGGGCCCTGGCACGCGAGATCGAGAGCTACCCCGACGACACCACCCCCTGGGCGCTCCTCCCGGGACTGCCGAACTCGGCCGGCGGCCTGGTACGCCATGTGTGCGGCAATCTCCAGCACTTCATCGGCGCGGAGCTGGGACGGACCGGCTTCCGGCGCGATCGCGCCGCCGAGTTCGCCGCCCCGCCCGTCTCCCGTGCCACGCTCCTCGCGCTCCTCTCCGACACCGAGTCCATGCTGCACCGGGTCCTCCCCGGAGTGACCGCCGCGATGCTGGCCGAGCCGTACCCGCAGCCGGTGGCGGGGACCCGGTTGAACACAGGGGACTTCCTGCTCCACCTCGCGGGACACTGCGCCTTTCACCTCGGCCAGGTGGACTACCATCGCCGTGCCGTCACGGGCGAGGGTCGCAGCATCGGACCGGTCGCAATCCCCGAGCTTGCCTCGGCGCGGCCGGTACCATGATGGCCTCCCGTCGCGCCGGCCGGCTGGTGGCGGCGGCGGCCGGACTGCTGGCGCTGGGGCTCGCGATCCGGACAGCCATTGTCGAGTCGGACCCGGTCCTGCGACTGTTCGACGGGTACTGGATGCTGGGCGGCGGCTTCGCCGCCACGCTGCTGCTGGCGCCCATTGCGTGGCGCTGGCCGCGGGAGCGGGCCCTGGCGGGCGTCGCGCTGGCCAGCGTTGCGGGGGCCTGGCTGCCGCTGGCGATCCTCGGCCTCCGGGCCGGCGTCCCGGTGGTGGCGCGGCTGCGCGGCGCTATCTTCTGGAGCAGTGCCGACGTCATCGGACTGGCGCTCCCCGTCGGCTGCACGCTCTGCTGGCTTGCGCTGCAGGAACACCAGGGCACCGGCCGCGCCACCTGACCCGCGAGACAGGACGCATGCCGCACTCCGTCACCGACCCGGAAGCCGCCCGGACGCTCGCCACCGTGGAGGCGTTCAACGCGGCATTCAACCGGCATGACGTCGCCGCCATCATGGCGATGATGACCGACGACTGCCTCTTCGACAGCACCCGCCCGCCGCCCGATGGCGAACGCCTGGTCGGCCAGGAGCCGGTGCGGCGGTTCTGGGAGGGGTTCTTCGCCCGCTCCCCCGCGGCCCGCTTCGAGACCGAGGACGCGTTCGCCACCGGCGACCGCGCCGTGGTTCGCTGGGTGTATCACTGGGTGCGGGACGGGGTGCCGGGGCATGTCCGCGGGGTGGACCTGTTCCGGGTGCGGGACGGGCTGGTGGCGGAAAAGCGCTCGTACGTGAAGGGCTAGCAATGGTGATCGATGCTTCCGGGATGCACGTGCTGCCGTTCCGCCTGAAGGTGCCCGGAGAGGACCTCATCCAGGGCGCCGACGTCATCTCCCGCAGCTTCAAGTTCCACGGCATGCTGCGGTTCGATGGTGAGATCCTGCGGCTCGAGTGGGCCGGCTCCGCCTCGGTGGACGAGGTGTCGGCCCTCGATGTCAGCTCGCGGACGCTCTCCCTCCCCTCGGAGCAGATGGAGCTCTCGGTGGCGTACCTGCGCCGGGCCGAGTTCCGCGGAGGGTGGTGGCGGCCCCGGCTGGAACTGGAAGCCTGGGAGGTGGACCTCCTCCGCATCGTGCCGGGGGAAGCCGGTGGGGTGGTCCGCCTCTGGCTGGCGCGGAGGGACCGGGAGCAGGGCCGTGCCGCGGCGGAGGCGCTGACCGCCGCGCTCCGGGCCCCGCGGGTCTCGGCACGCACGCCGCACCTGGAACTGCCCGCCGTGACCCCGCCCGAGGGAGTCGGATGACCCGGGCGCTCTGGGTGCTCCTCCTGCTCCCCGCCTGTTCCGGGCTGGGGGAGCGGGTGGGCCGCGCCGCCCGCGGGGAGGCGGCCCTCGATTCGGCCGCCGTGGCGGAGAGCGCGGCGGCCGCCCGGAGCGGGGCGCCTCCCGCGGTGTTCGACAGCGGTCTGGACACCACTGTCTCCTATGAGCGGCTGGAGGCGCTGGTGCGGGCCGCCCCGGAATCGGTCCGCGCGGTGATGCAGCGCCGCGACCGCCGGGTCACGGTGGTCCTCCTCGACGGCCGCCGGTACAACTCGACACAGCCCGCGATGGACGGTATCATTTCGCTCGTGCACAGCGTGGACCCCAGCGGCCGGATCCTGATCGCGACCGAGTGACGGCACCCGGACCGATTCCCTCAGCCCCCCCAACGATGCCGACGCTCATCACCTCACTGATGCAAGCGATCTGCCGGCGGTCCGCGCTGCTCACCCTCTCCGCGTCGCTGGCGCTGGGCGCCTGCCGGGGGGAGGCGGGCGGCGCGCCCGGCCTGCCCACCCCGGCGCCGGTGACCCTGGAACAGTTCCAGGGGCTGCGCTGGCTCCAGGGCAACTGGCGGGGCGCCGAAGCGGGGGACGTGCTCG
>JANRJZ010000006.1:0-1530 GCA_033763675.1 Gemmatimonadota bacterium | reverse complement strand
GGCAACAGACAGTCCGGCGCATCGGGGTCCCCTCCCGCGCGAAGGAGGGGGCGATGAGCAGGCGAGGTTCTCGGCAGCGGGAATGACAGGTGGTCCCGTTCCCCGGTCCCCTACCCCGATTCCCAGCTCCGTTCCGTGCCCGCTTCCGTGTTTCCGTGCTTCCGTGTCGTCTTTTCAGCCCCCCGCCCGCCTCCCATGGTAGTCGGGCACGTCCCTGAGCCCGAAGGCAACGCGCCGGGGCCGGTCAGGGGGTTTCCTGAGCGCGCGAGCTCGCCGTCAGGGCGCGCCACCGCCTCGCCGGAGCCCACGACCTCCGGGCCGGAGCGCCTGCCCTCGCTGTCTGGGCCCCCGACCGCGCTGTCGGAGCGCCCAACCTCGCTGTCCGAGCCCCCGACCTCGCTGTCGGAGCGCCCGACCTCGCCGTCGGAGCGCCCGACCTCCGCGCCAGAGCGCCCGACCTCCTCCGATGAGCGCCCCGGCTCTCCCCGCGAGGCCGCCGGGCCTCCCCTGAACAGGGTTGGCGTGGTTTGAAAACGTTTACAGGGGGCTAGGCCACGCGTCGGCCGGAAAATCTCGGACATGAGCGACTCACGAGTCGGGGTCTGAATGCCGCCCCTTCGGGAACTGGCCTCCGATCAGGGCGCCAGCCGTGAAGCCGACACCGGCCCCCAACGCGGCGCCGCCGAATGTCTTCGTGGTGCAGTGCTCTTCCCCACCGTCGCTGCCGCAGAGGCCGTCAACCAGGAGGGCGGCGGCAATGCCGAGCACGAGCCCGCCGATCACGCCCCCTTCCTTCCAATAGGTGCGTGGGTACGTGTCTGGCCGGGAAGGGCGCACCTCGATCCTGGCGCGCGCAGCGGGGGGCGGCAGGAACGAAGGCAGGGTGGCACTCGGAAGCGGCCGCCCCTCCGGCATCAGGCGCTGAGCCGTGCCCGCCGTCGGGAGTGCGAGCAGACACCCGATGATCGCGGGTGAAAGCAGCCGGCCGGTACGTCGCAGGCATGGATTAGGTGTCATCATCCCCTTGGCGGTCTTTGCGGTCTTGGCGGTTGATTCCTGCGGGCTCGGTGTGGGGCGGAGCTGGCGCTCCGCCCCTACCCGCCAGCTCACCCCATCTGTGTTGAGATCCACCAGGTGTTCCCCGCCGGATCCGCCACCCCCCCGCGGCGATCGGGGTCACCCGGCTTCTGCTCCGGCGCCTGGACCGCGCGGCCGCCGGCGGCGAGGGCGCGCGCATAGGCGGCATCCACGTCGGGGAGATAGAGGTGCACCCAGGCGGGAAACGGGGGATACGGACCACCCCCTTCCGACAGCATGACCACGGTGTCATCGATCCGCACTTCGGCGTGGAGGATCGAACCGTCCGGGGCCTCGAACCGCCTCAGCGCGGTGGCCCCGAACGCCGCGGTCAGGAACTCCAGGACGCGGTGGGCGCCGCTGACCATGAGATAGGGAGCGAGACTGGTGTATCCGTCGGGCTTGTAGGCACTGGGCATGGGACGGGGGGCCGGGGTGGTGGGGAGGATAGCC
>JANRJZ010000005.1:0-14198 GCA_033763675.1 Gemmatimonadota bacterium | reverse complement strand
AACAGGTGGAGGCGGCGATCGCGAAGGCGGGCACCGCCGGCGACGACAGCGCCCGCGAGGCGCGCCGCGCAGTGGAGCAGGCGGCAGCGGAGGCGGCGGGCGCGCTCCGCGCCATGGACGACCTCGAACGTCGGCTCGGCGGCGCGGCGGCTCGGCGTCTGGAAGCAGGGACGCGTGTCCGGCTGCAGAGTGGCACGACCGGCCGGGTGCTCGAGGTGCGGAGCGATGACAAGGTGGTGGTTGGCGTGGGATCGCTCAAGCTGGTCCTCGAGTCCGGGACCCTCACTCCGCTCGCGGCCGAGCCGCCGAGCCGCCGAGCCGCCGAGCCGTCTCCCCGCGAACCCTCCGAGGCCACCAGCTTCGAAATCGACCTCCGGGGCCTGACCGGCGACGAGGCCGAGCAGACCGTGCTCGCCGCGCTCGATGCCGCGGTGCTCGCGGAGCAGCCCTACCTGCGCATCATCCACGGCAAGGGGACCGGCGTGGTGCGGGACCGGGTGCAGCTGGTGCTGCGGCGCGACCGCCGGGTGAAGTCCCATGCCTTCGCCCCGGCCAACCAGGGCGGCACCGGGGTGACGGTGGCGGAGTTCACCGCGTGAGCATGATCCCGGACGAGGTGATCGAGCAGGTGCGCGACAGCGCCGACCTCCTCGCCGTGATCGGCGAGTCGGTGGAGCTCAAGCGCAGCGGGTCCGACTGGCGCGGCCCCTGTCCCTTCCACGGCGGCCAGCACCGCAACTTCGCCGTGATCCCGAAGAAGGGCCGCTACTACTGCTTCGTCTGCAAGGCCTCCGGCGACGTCTTCTCCTGGTACATGAAGCGCCTCGGCATGGACTATCCCACTGCAGTGCGCGAGGTGGCCCGGAAGACCGGGATCGTCATCCCGGAGAGCAGTGCCCGGCAGGGGCCCGATCCGCGCGAGCCCCTGTTCCAGGCGGTGGCCGTGGCGCACGACTGGTTTGCCCGCCAGCTCATCGAATCCCCGGAAGCCGCGGACGCCCGAAAGTACCTCGTGGGGCGGGGGTTCGACCTGGAGACCCTCGGCCCGCAGGAACTCGGCTACGCCCCCCGCGGCACGGCCTTCCAGACGGCGATGACCCAGCTTGGGCTTGACCCCAGGCTGCTCCTCGAGGCCGGTCTCCTCGCCCAGCGGGAGGACGGGACGATCATCCCCCGCTTCCGCGGCCGGCTGCTGTTCCCGATCCACGACCTGCGCGGCCGCGTTGTCGGCTTCGGCGGGCGGCTGCTCGGACCGGGGGAGCCCAAGTACCTCAACAGCCCCGAATCACCGGTGTTCCACAAGGGCGGCACCCTCTACAACCTGCACGCCGCCAGGAACACCATCCGGAAGGAAGGGGTGGTCATCATCGTCGAGGGGTACTTCGACGTGCTCCGCCTGGTGCTCGCCGGCGTGGAGCAGGTGGTGGCGCCGCTCGGCACCGCGCTGACGGCGGAGCAGGCCGCCCTGCTCAAGCGCTTTGCGCCCCAGGCAGTCCTCCTCCTCGACAGCGACACCGCCGGCCTCAAGGCCACCTTCCGCGCCGCGGACGAACTGCTGCGCTACGAGGTCCGGATCCGCGTGGCCACAATGCCCCCGGGGGAGGACCCCGACACCCTGGTGCAGAAGGGTGGGGCGGAGGCGCTGGAGCCGATCCTCCGCGATGCCATGGATGTCATGGAACGGAAGATCCAGATCCTCGACCGCCGGGGCTGGTTTACCGGGATCGAGCACCGCCGGGAGGCGCTGGACCGGCTGCTGCCCACCATCCGCGCCACGAAGGACCCGATCCAGCGTGAGCTCTACCTGTCGCTGGTGTCGGAACGCTCCGGCGTCGCCAAGGCGGTGCTGGAGCACGAGGTGGCCACGCATCCCGAGCCCGCCGCGCGCGCGCCCGAATCGGTCAGTCGCCCCATCGCCCAATCGTCAGGCCGCCGAGCCGCCGAGCCGCCACGCCGCACCGGCGGCCGCACCGAGGTCCAGCTCCTCCGCCTCATGATCCAGACCGAGGAGTGGCGCCACCGGGCGCACGAGGAGCTGCAGCCGGAGTGGTTCGAGACTCCCGGCCACCGGCCGCTGTTCGAGATCCTGCTCGGCATCGCGGAGCCCGGCGTCGCGCTGCCGCCTGAGGAGCTTTCGGAGCCGCTGCGGGCGCTGTGGCAGCGGGTGGCGGCGACGGACGTGCCGCTGGACCTCACCGGGCAGGCCAATCTGTTCGCCGCCGGGGCCCGGAAGCTCGAGTCCCGGCCGGAGTTCCGTACATGGTTCCAGCTCAACGAGCGCATTTACGCCGCGGAGGGCGCCGAGAAGTCCGCCCTGCTGGCGGAGAAGGACCGGCAGGGCCGCGAGCTGCAGCAGAAGTACCCGGAAGAGTTCCGTACCCAGGGATATCAGCTGGGCCGGCGGGCCGCACGGCGGCCTGCCCCCCCGGGTTAGCCCCGGTCGCCTAATCGCGCAATCGCCCAATCGCCTAACCGCTCAACCCCGAGGTAACACGATGCACCCAGATCTGGTGAAGCTGCTCGAACTCCAGGCCAAGGACCGTACGCTGCTCGAGGCGGATCAGGCCCTCGACGCCATCCTGGCCGAAGTCGAGTCGCTCGATCAGCAGCTCGCCGACGGCGAGAAGGCCGTGGCCCAGGCCGCGAAGGCGGTGGCCGACGCCTCCCGCCGCCGCGCCGAACTCGAGGCCAAGCTGGAGAACTTCCGGAAGCTCGAGGAACGGGGGAAGGCGCGGATGGAGCAGGTGCGGACCCCGAAGGAGATCGCCGCGGTCATGACCGAGCTGGACCTGGCCCGCTCCATCCTCGCCAAGGAAGAGGGCGACTGGATGAAGCAGGCGGACCTCATCAGCGGGCTCGAGGCGGCGAGCAAGGCGGCGGAGGCACGGCTGGCCCAGATGCGCGAGGCCCAGGTCGAGGCGCGGGGTGAGATCGACCTTCGTCGCCGCGAAGCCGACAAGCGCCGCCAGGCTGCGCTGGCGGAACGCGACAGCGCCGCCACCGAGGTGAACCGGGCGCTCCGCGCCCGCTATGAACGGCTCCGCACCGTGAAGTCGGTCCACGTGGTGGTGGCGCTCAACGGGGCCTCCTGCGGAGCCTGCTTCACCCAGGTGCCGCTCAACCGCCGGAGCCAGATCCGCGCCGGCACCCTGATCGATGCCTGCGAGAGCTGCGGCGTGATTCTCTACGCCGAAGAAGTTGTTGACTAGCCCGTTCCCCGTTCCCCCGCTCCGCTGGATCGTGGACGACGTCCCGGAGCCCGCCCTGGTCGACCAGCTCGGGCAGGGACTGGGGATCGGCCGGGCGCTCGCCTCGCTGCTGGTGCAGCGCGGGCTGACCTCCCCGGAGGAGGCCCGCCGCTTCCTCAAGCCGGAACTGGCCCACCTGGCCGACCCGTATGCCCTGAAGGGGATGGCGGAGGCGGTGGAGATCATCGCCTCGGCCGTCCGGGACGGGACCGGGATCCTGGTGCATGGGGACTACGACGTGGATGGCCAGTGCGCCACCGCGGTCCTCACGCGAGCCCTCGCCGCCGCCGGCGCCCGGGTCACTCCGTTCGTGCCGCACCGCCTGCGGAATGGCTACGACCTCGGCTCCGCCGGGGTGGAGGCGGCGCGCGCCGCCGGCGCCGGCCTCATCCTGACCTGCGATTGCGGCATCACGGCCACGGCGGCCGTGGCGGCCGCCCGTGCGGCGGGGATCCAGGTGGTGGTGACCGATCATCACCTTCCCGGACCCGTGCTCCCGCCGGCTGGCGCCATCATCGACCCCCGCCAGGCCGGGGACGATTCCGGCCTGATCCAGCTCTGCGGCACCGGCATCGCCTTCAAGCTGGTGCAGGCGCTGGTCCCGGTCCTGGGCCTGCCGCCCAACCTGCCGTGGCACTTCCTCGATCTCGTCGCGCTGGCCACGGTGGCCGATATCGTCCCGCTCACCGGCGAGAATCGCATCCTGGTGCGTCACGGTCTCAAGCTGCTCAAGGAGACCCGCTGGCCGGGGCTGGCCGCCCTGATCCGGGCGAGCGGGCTGGCCGACAAGGAGATCCGCGCCGGTCAGGTGGGCTTCATCCTGGCGCCGCGGATCAACGCCGCCGGCCGGGTGGGCGACGCCGCCGACGGCATCCGGCTGCTCCTCACCGACGACCGCGCCGAGGCGGAGCAGCTCGCGGTCCGGCTAGAGGCGATGAACGTGGAGCGCCAGGGGCTGGACCAGCGCATCCTCGAAGAGGCCATCCGCCAGGTGGAGCGGGAACGGGACCCCGACCGGGACACCGCCCTGGTGCTGGCCTCCGACACCTGGCACCCTGGGGTGGTGGGGATCGTGGCTTCCCGCGTGGTGGAGCGCTACGGCCGGCCCGCCTTCCTCATCGCGCTGGATGGCGACGTGGGGAAGGGGAGCGGCCGCAGCATCTCCCGGTTCGATCTCCATGCCGCCCTGCACCAATGCGGCGACCTGCTGGAGCGCTTCGGGGGGCATCACATGGCCGCGGGACTCACCCTGCGCCGGAATCGGCTCGAGGCCTTCCGCGAGCGGTTCGCCGGGGTGGCGCGCCAGGCGCTGGGGGATACCGACCTCGGCCCCGAACAGCGGGTGGACCTGGTGCTGGACCTGTCCGACGTGACCCCCGACCTCGAGCGGCTCTGCCGCCATCTCGAGCCCTGCGGCATGGGAAATCCCACTCCGGTGCTGGGCGCCCGGGGGGTCCGCTTCGACGGCGCGCGCCGGGTGGGGCAGGGGCATCTCAAGGGCGTGCTGTCCGCGCCGGGCGGCCGGCTGCCGGCGATCGGCTTCGGCTGGGCCGACCGTGCCCCGTGGGCGGGCCCCGGGGTGCCCGCGCCCAGCGTGGACTGCGCCTTCCGCCTGGAAGAGAACGAGTGGCAGGGGACGGTGTCGCTGCAGGCGCGGGTCGTTGCCCTCACTCCCGCGGCCGAGCCGCCCAGCCGCCGAGCCGCCGACCCGGCATGCTGAGGATCGTCGGGGGCCAGTTTCGCGGCCGGCGGCTGGAGGTGCCGGCCGATCCGCGGGTCCGTCCCACCTCGGACCGGGTGCGCGAGGCGTGGATGAGCATCGTGCAGGAGGCCCTGCCCGGGGCCCGGGTACTCGACCTCTACGCCGGCAGCGGCGCGCTCGGCCTCGAGGCGCTCTCCCGCGGGGCCCGAGCGGTGGATTTCGTGGAGCTGAACCCGCCCTCCCTCGCCGCCCTTCGGGCCAATATCGCAGCGCTGGGCGTGGAGAGCCGGGTCACCGTCCACCGGGGGGACGCGGTGCGCTTCGCGGCGCGGCTCCAGCCCGCGGCGTTCGATCTCGCATTCGCTGACCCGCCCTATACCCGGGACGATGCGTCGGAACTGATCGCCCTCTTCCGCCAGACCCCATTTGCCCGCATTCTGGCGGTGGAACACCCGGCCCGGACCGCGCTGGCCGGGGACGACACCCGTCGGTACGGCGATACCGCCATCACCTTCTGCCATACGCCATGACCCGAATCGCCGTCTATCCCGGTTCCTTCGATCCGCCCACCCGCGGACACACCGACCTCGTCAGCCGCAGTCTCTCGCTGGCCGACCGGGTCATCGTGGCGCTGGCCCGCAACTCCGCCAAGCAGCCCCTGTTCACCGCGGAGGAACGCCTCGACATGCTCCGCACCGTGGCCGGCAGCGACCCGCGGGTGAGCTTCGAGTCGTTCGACGGCCTGCTGGTGGACTTCGCCCGGGCGCGTGGCGCCACGCTGATCGTCCGCGGGCTCCGCGCCATCAGCGACTTCGAGTACGAGTTCCAGATGGCCATGATGAACCGGAAACTCCTGCCCGGGCTCGAGACCGTGTTCCTGGTCCCGCCCGAGGACGCGACCTACCTGAGCTCGAGCCTGGTGCGCGAGGTGTCGCGCTACGGGGGCGATGTCTCCTCGCTGGTCCATCCGGTCGTGGCCGAGGCCCTCCGCCGCCGATTCGCCCGGTGAGCTTCCGGGCCGGCCTGCTCCGCCGCGCCGCCGCGCGCCACCCGCGCATCGTGCTGCCCGAGGGCGGCGACCCGCGGGTGCAGGCGGCGGCGGCGCGGCTGCGCCGCGAGGGCATCGCCACCCCGATCGTCCTGGGCCCGGGCGGCATCGACCCGGTCACGGACCCGCGCCACCTGCGGGTGGCGCAGCACCTGCGGGACCGCCGCCCCGACCGGGTCCACGACGCGGTCCATGCCCTGGACCTGGCCTCCGACCCGATCCGGTTCGGGGCCTCCCTGGTGGCCCTGGGAGAGGCCGACGCCTGCGTGGCCGGCGCGGTGGCCAGCACCGCGGACGTCCTGCGGGCCGCCCTCTGGGCCATCGGCCCGGCACCCGGCGTCGGCACGGTCAGCTCGAGTTTCTACATGGTGCTGCCGGATGACCGGGTGCTCACGTTCACGGACTGCGCCGTGGTCCCCGATCCTGCCCCGAAGGTCCTGGCCGAGATCGCCCTGGCCGCCGCCCGCGACCGCCGCCGGCTGGTGGGGGACGAGCCCCGGGTGGCGTTCCTTTCGTTCAGCACCTACGGCAGCGCGCAGAGCGAGAGCGTCACCCGGGTGCAGGAGGCGGTGGCCCGGTTCCGGGAGCTGGCCCCCGAAATCCCCTCCGATGGGGAGCTCCAGGTGGACGCCGCCCTGGTCCCCGAGGTGGCCGCCCGAAAGGCTTCCGGCTCCCCGCTGGGGGGCCAGGCCAACATCCTGGTGTTCCCGGGCCTCGACAGCGGCAATATCGGCTACAAATTGGTGCAGCGGCTGGCAGGTGCGGTCGCCCTCGGGCCCCTGCTGCAGGGGCTGGCCGCCCCGATGAGCGACCTCTCGCGCGGGGCGAGTCCTGAGGATATTGTGGAGGTGGCCGCCATGGTGGCCTTGCAGGGTGACACCCCCGGCTGAGCGCTCAACGGAAGGCGACCCCAATGGGATTTTCAGCAACCAGGGACGCGAGCGGCGTCTACCTGATTCGCGTCGAAGGCCAGCTGATCGTCGGCAATCGCCAGGAGCTCAAGACCGCGATCCAGGAGGCCCTGGATCACGGCGAGCGGCGCTTCGTCATCGATTTCTCCCGCACCGGCTACATCGACTCCTCCGGCCTGGGCGCGCTGGTCTCGATCTCCAAGAAGGTGCGGGAGCAGGGCGGAGAGCTGCGCCTGGCCGGGCTCAATGAAGACCTCCGCTCGCTGTTTGAGCTGACCAAGCTCGATACCCTCTTCGCCATCAGCGACACCGCCGAACGGGCGGTGGGGAGCTTCGCCGGGTGACGGCGCCGCTGCCCGCCAGCCTGCAGCTCTGCGTCCGCCGGCGGCGGATCCCGACCGCCTCGGGGGCCACCACCCAGGTGTCGCTCCGGGTGCCGAGCGACGTGGCCTGCATCGAGGAGGTGGTGGACCTCCTGGTACGGCACTGCTGCGGCGACAGCTGGCTCTGCCGCAAGCGCCGCTTCAACCTGCGGGTGGCGATCGCCGAGGCGCTGGCCAACGCCATCGTCGCCGGCAACCAGGAGGACCGCTCCAAGAGCGTCCAGGTCGAGGCCGAACTGGGCGCCGAGCAGGTCCGGGTGGTGATCACCGACCAGGGCACCGGCTTCACCCCGACCGACTTCACCCCCCCGATGCTCCCCGATGACCTGGAGCGGGATAACGGGCGGGGGCTCTTCCTCATCCGCCACCTGGTGGACGACGTCCGGTTCAACGCGCAGGGGAATTCCATCTGCATGACGCTGCGCCGCCGCTGACGAGCCTGGAGGCCGTCGCGGACGCCCTGGGCGCCGTCGCCGGCGCCCGGGTCCGGGTGTGGCGGTACGATGGCCAGGGGCTCCGGCGCTTCGGTCCCGGACCCGACGCGGGCTTCGTGCCACCCATCCCGATGACGCCCGGCCTGGTCCCCACACCCACCGGAAGCGTCTGGCTTGCCCCCGTCCCCGACAGCCGCGAGTTCTGGATCGAGCTGGGAGACCTTCCCGAGGCCCGGGCCCGCGAACTGGCCCCGCAGCTGGCAGGCATCCTCGGCGCCATCCTCAACACCGAGCGGGAGACCGCCGGGGTGGTGGAGGAGCTGACCGGCGTCTACAAGGAGATCGACCTCCTCTACGCCATCAGCGAGATCCTGGGGCACACGGTCCAGCTGGAAGAGGCGGCGCCCACCATCGTGCACGAGGTCGCCGAGGTCGTGGGGGCCCGGCGGGCCTCCATCATGGTGTGCGATGAGGAATCCGGGTTGCTCCGCACCGTCGCGGCCCAGGGGTTCTCGGCCGAGGGACTGGTGCCGGTCGGCACCGATGACCCCGATTCGGTGGCGGCACGGGTCTTCCGCGAGAAGCGGATCATCGTTTTCGATCCCTCCGATCCCATGACCCAGAATCCCGGCTCCCGGGATCCCCGCAACTACAAGGGCCAGGCGTTCCTCAGCATTCCCATCACCTATGGGCCGGGGGGGCGCTGCGTCGGGGTCATCAACCTGACCGACCGTCTGCTGGGGGACAGCTTCACCCCCTCCGACGCCAAGCTGGTCTCGGCCGTGGCCAACCAGATCGGCGCCGCCATCGAGAACGTCCGGCTGGTGCAGCGGGATCTCCGCCGCCAGCGGCTGCAGCGGGAGCTGGAACTCGCGCATGACCTCCAGCTCAAGCTCCTCCCCGCGCCTTCCGCCCTGCAGGGGGATGCGAAGGTGTTCGCCGTCTGTCGCCCGGTGGACAGCGTCGGCGGCGACTTCTATACCTTCACCCGCCTCGGCAACGGCCGGGTGGGCATCATGCTGGGGGACGTCTCCTCCCACGGCTTCTCGGCGGCGCTGGTCATGGCGCTGGTCATGTCCGCCGCCGGCATTCACGCCGGCGCCGGCAGCACCCCGGACGAGGTGCTGGTGTCCATGCTGGAGAGCATCGGGGACGAGCTGGCCTCCACCGAGATGTACCTGTCGGTGTTCTACGGCGTCCTCGACCCGGCGCGCCGCCGCCTGGTGTACGCCAGCGCCGGTCACCCGCACGCGTTTCGTGTCGCCGGTACCGGCGAGCCGGAACGCCTCCCCACCACCGCGCCCCCACTGGGCCTGGCCGACCCCGCCAGCATCCGGCGGCATGAGGTGCCCTGGGTGCCGGGGAGCGACCTTCTCTGTCTCTACACTGACGGGCTGGTGGACCAGCGCGGTGGCGAGGGATTCAGCGAGGAGCGGCTGCTGGCGGAGCTGGCCCAGCGCCGCGCCGCGACCCCCGAGGCCATCGTAAAGGCGGTGTTCCAGGAGGCGGACAAGGCTACCCCGCACCCCACCGACGATCGGACGCTGCTGGTGTTGCGCATCTAGGCAGCCGTCAGGGCTCCCGCCCGTCCGTTTCCCGTTTTCCGTCTTCCTTCTTCCCTCTTCCCTCTTCCCGCTTCCCGTCTCCCACCCCGGCCCCCATGCCTCCCCCCAAGAAATCCCTGGGTCAGCACTTCCTGCACGAGCCGGGCATCCTGCGCCGGATCGCGGATGCGGTGGGGATCCTGCCGGGGGACACCGTGCTGGAGATCGGGCCGGGTCCGGGCGGGCTCACCGTCGAACTCGCCCGCCGCGCTACGCGGCTCGTCGCCATCGAAAAGGACCGGGAGCTGGTCCCGCTGCTCCGCGCCCGGTTTCCCGCCGCCACTATCGTCGAGGGCGACGCGCTGGAGGAGGACTGGCACGCGCTCACGGAGGGCGCCGGGCCGGTGCGGATCGCCGGCAACATCCCCTACAACATCACCAGCCCGCTGCTCGAGCGGGCCCTGCTGCCGCCCCGGCCGGTCTGCATCACCTTCCTGGTCCAGAAAGAGGTGGCCGACCGGGTCGCCGCACGGCCGGGCGGCGGGGACTACGGCGCGCTGAGCGTCGGCATCCAGGCGGTGGCTCGGGTGGAGAAGCTGTTCACGGTCGGGGCGGGGGCCTTCCGGCCGCCACCCAAGGTGGACAGCGCGCTGCTCCGGCTCACCCCGCTGACGGAGCCGCTGATCCCGGACGCGGAGGTGGAGCCATTCCGGCGATTCGTGGTCGGGCTGTTCGGCTTCCGGCGCAAGCAGCTGATCCGGGGGCTGCGGGAACTCACCGGCGCCGCCCCGGACACGGCCGGCGCCTGGATCGCGGCGGCGGGGCTCACCCCGGCGCTGCGGCCGCAGGAGCTGTCGCCGGGGGAGTTCGCCAGCCTGCTGCGCGTCGTCGGGCGCTGAGTGGCCCGCCGGGCTACCCGCGGGAAGGGCGCGGGGCTACATTTGTGAAAGATTTCACAAAAGCCCATGCGCAAGATCGCCGAATCCACCGTCCGTCGGCTCTCCCTCTACCTGCGCTTCCTCGAGGAATTCGAGGAGCAGGGGATCGAGACCGTGAGCTCCGAGGCCCTCGCGGCCCGGGGGGGGACCACGTCCGCCCAGGTCCGGAAGGACCTCTCCTTCTTCGGCTCCTTCGGCAAGCGGGGCCTGGGCTATTCCGTCCAGGAGCTGGTGCAGAAGCTGCGCGGCATCCTCGGCCTGGGACGTACCTACCGGGTGGCCATGATCGGGGCGGGCAAGATCGGCAGCGCCCTGGTGCAGTACCGCGGCTTCAAGCAGCGGGGCTTCGACATCGTGGCCATTTTCGACACCGACGCCACCAAGGTGGGGCGGGGCTGGAACGGACTCACGGTCCAGGACGCTCGCGAGCTCGAGGCCGCCCTCCAGGACCAGCGGGTGGATATCGCCGTCATCGTGACCCCCGCCGATTCGGCCCAGAGCGTGGCCGACCGCTGCGTGGCCCTCGGCATCAAGGCGGTGCTCAACTTCGCGCCGGTGCAGCTCACCGTGCCGGATGACGTGGTCGTGAAGACGGTGAACCTGGCGCTCGAGCTGGAGACGCTGAGCTACGCGCTGACCAACCGGTAGGGAACGATTGGGCGATTAGGCGATGAGGCGATTGGACATTTCATTCCGCCGAACCGCCGAACCGCCGAACCGCCGAACCGTTCTCCCCTTTTCCCCGGACCCCGCCTACACTTCCGGGCAACCCCATGCCCCCCCTCCACGTCACTTCCGAGATCGGCCTGCTGCAGGCGGTGCTGGTGCACACGCCCGGGGCCGAGCTGCGCGCAGTCACCCCCGGCAACAAGGGCGACTACCTCTACGACGATATCATCCAGGTGGAGGCGGCGCAGCGGGAGCACCGGCGGTTTGTCGCGGTGCTGCAGCGCTTCGCCCAGGTCTACCAGGTGGCGGACCTCCTGGCCGAGGCCCTGGGGCGGCCCGAGGCGCGGGAGTACTTCATCCGGAGCACCCTCGACGTCGTCCCGTCCGAGGTGCTGGGGCGGCAACTGAGCGAGTTGGAGCCGAAGGCGCTGGCGCGGCTCATCGTGGAAGGGGTGGAGGCAGAGCCGGGGGCGGTGGCCCGGGCGCTCAACAACATCGGCTACATGCTGCCGCCGCTGCCCAATCTCTTCTTCCCCCGCGACATCGGGGTGGTGATCGGGAGCCACGCGGTGGTGGGTTCCATGCGGCACGGGGTGCGCTGGACCGAGGAGCTGCTGATCAAGCTGCTGTTCGCCCATCATCCCGCCCTGGCCAATGCCGGGCTCCTGTTCGATGGCTCCGAGGAGCGCCGCAGCGACTACACCCTCGAGGGGGGCGACATCCACGTGCTGCGCCCCGACCTGCTCCTGGTCGGGTTCAGCGAGCGCACCAGCCCGGCGGCGATCGACCGGCTCTGCGAGGTGCTCTTCGAGCGCACCGGCGTCACCGATGTCCTGATCCTGGTCATGCCCAAGGAACCGACCGCGATCCACCTGGACATGCTGTTCACCCAGGTGGACCGCGAACTCTGCGTGGTGTACCCGCCGTACTTCCGGGGCCCGGAGCGCCGCGCGGTGCTGCACCGCCGCAAGGGACAGGACGGGGTACGGGAAATGCCGAACTTCTTCGCCGCGCTCAAGGAGGTCGGGATGCCGCTCGAGCCGGTGTTCGCCGGCGGGGGGCATCGCTCCATGCAGGACCGGGAGCAATGGACCAGCGGCTGTAACTTCCTGGCCCTCAAGCCGGGAATGATCGTGAGCTACCGGCGCAATGAAGTCACCATCGAGGCGCTGAAGCAGGCCGGCTTCAAGGCCGTCTCCAGCGTGGATTTCGTGGCCTTCGACGACTGGCTCGACACCAAGCATCGCACAGTGATCACGATCGATGGCGATGAACTGGTGCGGGGTGGGGGCGGGCCGCGCTGCATGACGCTGCCGCTCCGGCGGGCCGCGCCGTGATCGGGCTGGCCAGCTTCCCGGAGCGCACCCTGGTGGAACGGGCCCTGGCGCTGATGCTGCAGGGCCCCCTCGACGCCGACCGCATCGCGGCGGAGGTGCTGGGGCTGGCCGGCGCGCCCCGGGCGGTGGCGGAGCGACTGGCGGTGGCCCTCTTCTCCGCCGATCCGCGGGTGCGGCAGCTGGAGGACGGGCGCTGGGCCCTGGTGGCGGAGGCGCACGGCTCCCCGCTCCTCGAGGAGTGCGGCTTTGCGGTGGTGGACGTCGAGACCACCGGCATGCGCGCGAGCGGCCCCGACCGGATCACCGATATCGCGGTGGTGGTGGTGCACGGCAACCGCCGGGAGCTGGTGTACGAGACGCTGGTGAATCCGGGGGTTCCGATCCCGCTCCGGATCCAGGGCCTGACCGGCATCACCGACCGGATGGTGGCCGCCGCGCCGACCTTCGAGCAGGTGGCAGACGAGGTGCTCGCCGCCCTGGCCGGCCGGGTCTTCGTGGCCCACAACGCCCGCTTCGACTGGGGTTTCGTGGCCGCCGAAGTGCGGAGGGCCCGCGCCTATGGCCTCACCGCCATGCAGGTCTGCACCGTGCGCCTGGCTCGGCGGCTCCTGCCCCAGCTCGAGTCGCGGAGCCTCGACAGCCTGAGCCTCTTCTTTGGGCTGGAGAACCAGGCCCGTCACCGCGCCGCCGGGGACGCGCAGGTCACCGCCGTGGTGCTGGAGCGGCTGCTGCAGCTCGCCCGGGAGGCCGGGGCGAGAACCCTGGCGGATCTCGAGGGGATGACCCGGGCAAAGAACGGGAAACGGGAACCGGGAAACGGCGCTCCCGCTTCCAGGCCGGAGCTCCGTCCCGGGATGTAGTCTGCGTCCCCGTTTCTCCGTTTCTCCGTTTCTCCGTTTCCCCGTTTCTCCATTTCCCCGTTTCTCCGTTTCTCCGTTTCCCCGTTTCCCCATTTCCCCGTTTCCCCGCCTGGTCCATGCCCCTCTCCCACTCCTTCACCCTCGGCGCTCTCCGCTGCCACCTGCTGGACGGCGGGCGGCAGCGTCTCGATGGCGGGGCCATGTTCGGCGTGGTCCCCAAGCCGCTCTGGTCCAAGCGGATCACCCCCGATGACCGGAACCGGATCCCGCTCGGCATGCGCTGCCTGCTGATCGAGCACCCCAATGGGCTGGTGCTGGTGGACACCGGGCTCGGCAACAAGGAAGACCAGAAGTTCCTCGACATCTACGGGGTGGAAAATGCGGGGGACCCGGGACCGACGCGCCTGGAGGATGCGCTCCGCGCGGCGGGCCACACCCCGGCCGAGGTGCGCTGGGTCATCAATACCCACCTGCACTTCGACCACGCCGGCGGCAATACGGTGCTCGAGTCGCCGAGCCGCGAAGCCGCCGAGCCGTCGGTGCGCCTCAGCTTTCCGAATGCGACGTACGTCGTGCAGCGCAACGAGCTCGAGTTCGCCCGCCATACCAACGAGCGCACCCGGGCGAGCTACCTGCCGCACAACTACGAGCCCATCGCCGCGGCGGGGCGGTGGCGGTTGCTGGACGGGGACGGCGAGATCCTCCCCGGGATCCTGGCCCGGATGACGCCGGGGCACATTCCCTGGCACCAGAGCATCGTGGTGCGGAGCGGGGGGGACACGGCGGTCTTCCTGGGCGACGTGATCCCGACGGCGCACCACCTGCCGCTGGCCTGGATCATGGGCTACGACCTGGAGCCGCTCCGGACCCTGGAATCGAAGCGGGCGCTGCTGGCGGAGGCCGCGGCGGGGGGGTGGCGCTTCATCTTTGAGCACGACGTCCACACCGCCATGGGCCGGGTCGTGGCCGAGGGGAAGGGGGCGGGGTTGGCGGAGGTGGTTGCGGGGTAGGCGATTGGGCGGTGCGGGCGGTTGGGCGGTTGGGCGATTGGGCGATTGGGCGATTGGGCGATTGGTGCTAACCTGCGGAGGTATCCGGAATTCTGTGTGTGAGCCGGTGGCTAC
>JANRJZ010000004.1:0-46278 GCA_033763675.1 Gemmatimonadota bacterium | reverse complement strand
TCTCGCGGCGGGCGAGCACCTGGACGCCATCGCGGAGGCGGGGATCGGCTGCCTCAAGATCGAGGGGCGGAAGAAGAAGCCGGAGTACGTCGCCACCGTCACCCGCACGTATCGCGACTTCCTGGACCGGCTGGCCGCGGGGCAGTGGGTCGCGCCCACCGAGCCCGAGATCCAGCCGCTGGTCCAGATCTTCTCCCGCGGCTTCACCGGCGGGATGTACGGCGGGAGGGCGGGGCGGGAGTACATCACCCGGGACCAACCTGACAATCGCGGCGCCGTGCTGGGGCATGTCACCGGGCATGAGGGCCGCGACCTGCTCGTCACCGTCACCACCCCCATCGGTGTCGGAGACGGGCTTGGCTTCGAGCATCCGGCGGGGGCGCAACAGGGCAACACCGGATTCGCGGTGTCCCGGGCGCGGACGGTGCGCCAGAAGGGAGGCCGCCTCACCCAGGCCATCAACGCCGGCGCCGACGTGCCCGTGGGGTGGGTCGTGGTGCGCTCGGCGCAGGCGGAGCTGATGGAACGGGCGCGGAGTTCGTTCGCGACGGTGGAGCGCCACGCGCCGCCGCCGCGGGTCCCCCTCGACTTCAGCGTGGCCGGCATGGCGGGTGCCCCGCTCCGCCTGACGGCGACCGCGGGCGAGGAGCGCGTGACGCTCGAGAGCAGCATCCTGCTGACCCCGGCCGGGAACCGGCCGCTCGATGAGGCCAAGCTCCGCGAACAGCTCGGGCGGCTCGGAGAGACGCCGTTCGAGCTGGGCCGCCTCGACCGCTCGGGTCTCGCGGATGGCCTCTTCCTCCCGGTGAGCGCGCTCAACGACCTGCGGCAGGCGGCGGTGGGGGAGCTGACCTCACGGCGGGACTGGGCCGAGGAGCGCCGGCTCGTTGCGCGCGCGGAGGCTATCCGGCAGGCTGTCGAGACCTCCTCGCTTGCCGAATCGCCCAATCGCCCAATCGCCCAATCGCCGACCCTCACCGCCGAAGTCTGGCGGCTCGAGGACGCGATGACCGCGGCGGAGGCGGGGGCCACCGAAGTGTCGCTCGACCTCTTCCTGCGGCACCCCACGCCGCCCGTCACCCGGGTGCGCAAGCTGATCGAGGAGCTGACCGCGCGGGGGGTCACCCTGCGGCTCCGTACCCCGACCATCGTGCGGCCGGAGGAGCGGAAGACGGTGGACAAGTGGCTGGCGCTTGGCACTCCGCTGGTGAGCGGGCACCTGGGGCTGGTGGCGGAGCTGGCGGCGGCGGGCCGGGATGTCGTGGCGGACTACGCGGTCAACTGCTTCAACCAGCACACCGCCGCGGAGCTGTTCCGGCGCGGGGCCAGGCGGATCGTACTGTCCATTGAGCTGACGGGCGAAGAAATGGCGCAGGTGGCGGCACCGTGGGCGGGGGCAGGATTCGAGGTCTACGTGCAGGGCCGCCCCGAGGGAATGACCATCGAGCACTGCGTGCTCTCGGCGGCGTTCGAGCGGGAGCCCACCACCTGCCGGGACCTCTGCATCCAGAAGCACGCGCACGTCGAGCTGACCGACCCGGCGGGGTACGTCTTCCCGGTGGCGACCGACTCCGCCTGCCGCAACCGGCTGCTGCACTCCCGGACGGTGAGCGCCGCGGCCTACCTGCCGCAGCTCTGGCGGTACGGCTTCCGGCACTACCGGCTGGTCTTCAACCTCCCCGGCGACCCGGTGGCGGAGCTCACCGCCGCCTGGCGTGGGGCGCTCAATGCCCTGGAGCGCGGGACGCCACCCGACCTCGACGCCATCCGGCAGCTCACCGGGTCCGCCTTTACCCGGGGGCACTTCGCGCGGGCGGTCTGAGTCAGCGCCCCCGCTTCCCCGCGGCCACCACGTCGTCCTTGTCGCCCCGCATCTCGAAGCTCTTTGCCCTGCCCCCGGCCGGCCCGAACTCGAGGGTCATGTCCTCGAAGATCTCGTAGAGCTCCCCCTTCTGCATCAGGCCGAGCCGGAACCAGCGGTCCCGGGTGGGGATCAGCACGAACGGCTCGGCATCGGGCCAGGGCTCCTTGAGCCACTCGCCATGCAGTGTGCCGTCCTGGTGGGTCAGGGCGAAGGGAATGACGGCGGTCGTGTCGCCCCAGTCGGGATTGCGCCAGCGCATCTCCCAGGTGCCCAGATAGGGCGACACCTCCGCGGAGGTGAGTTCCAGCCGGTAGCTGGGCGGCACGTCGACGCGCAGCGGCACCCGGATCGTCCCCCACTGCATGACCAGCGTGGTGCCTCCCAGCCGGACCTCCGGAAAGCTGAACGCGAGCACCTCGGTGAACGGGCCGGTCTCGGGCGTGACGTCGAACCGGAGCTGTTCCGGCGTCGAGTCGGGATGCCTGGTGTGGAACATGCGCGCCCGCGGGTCCAGCACCATGGTCCAGGTCTCGGGGCGGACCACCATCCACAGCGAGTACTTTCCCTTGGCAAGCGGGTGGCCGTTGAGCTTCACGTCCTTTGCCACCTCCACCGTCGTGGCCCAGTTGGCCCCGGGGGTCCAGACCTCATCCCACTTCACCTCCCCGCCGAAGATCGAGTCGCGGCCCCGCACCCGCGGGCGGGAGTATTCCACCGTGATCGTGGTGCCGTCCACCGTCTGGGAGATGGACGCCGGTTCGCTGGCCTTCACTTGCGCCGTGGCCGGGGCGGGAAGCGAGAGGACGAGCGCGAGCAGGCTCGCGGGAGCGTGACGCACGAGGGCGAGCGGCATCAGGAAGTTCCGTAGCGGGCGTCGATGGCGGCGCGGATCGAGTCAAGCGACTCCCCCGCGTGGTGCAGCCGGTAGGCGAGACTGGCCTGGCCCTGGCAGATGTCGCAGAACCGGGACATTCCCTCCCCCTCGTAGCAGGAGAGCAGCGAGTAGAAGGTGGGCGGATCGGTGCACTGGCAGTGGCACCGGATCCCGTCCATGACCTGCGGCAGCTCGCGTACCTTGTCGAAGAGCGGCACCAGGTCCGGGGTGGACGCAAGCTGGTCGGCGGTGAGCACCCGGGCTCCGGTGATGCCGGGACGAGGCTCGGGGTGCGGCCCGGCGGGCCGGCGCCGAGCCGGCCCGCACCAGGCGGAGAAGTGCCGGGCCTCGAGGGGGGCGGGGCGTGCCAGCGGCAGGAAGGCGGCGCTCGCCAGCGCGGCCAGGAAGGACCGGCGCGAGCCGCTGGTGCCGGCGGTGAAGGCTCGGTGCATTGGGCCATCGTCGGTGGGGGGTACCTGCCGTACGCCGGAAGCTACCGGCCGGTTGCGATCCGGTCCAGCGCCCGCACCTTTGCCGGACCTCGCGGCGCACCCTACCTTCCTCACGCCGGCCGCCAACTCTACGACGGCTCCGGCCATGCTGGATTCCTCCACCTCCGGACCCTGCCATGCCCCGACTGCCAGCGCTCCCCCTGCTGCTCTCGCTCCAGGCCATCGCCGCCGGCGCGCAGGCGCTCCCCGCGGCGCCCCCCGCCACCCTGGGCTTCGCCGCCGGGCGGCTCGAGCACATCACGCCTGTGGTCCAGGCGGCGATCGACAGCGGCCGGATGCAGGGCGCCGTGGTGCTCGTGGCCCGGCGGGGCCGGGTCGCGTACCACCGGGCGTTCGGCTGGGCGGACCGGGAGAGCGGTCGCCCGATGACCCCCGATGCGCTCTTCCGCATCGCCTCCCAGACCAAGGCCGTCACCAGCGTGGCGGTGATGACCCTGGTCGAAGATGGGCGGCTCCGGCTGGGGGATCCGGTCTCGAAGTTCCTCCCTGACTTTGCGGGCGCCGGCGTGGCCCAGCCCGGCGACACCGGCATCCTGCTCCAGCCGCTGAAGCGCGCCATCACCATCCGGGACCTCCTCACCCACACCGCCGGGCTGTCCTACGGCACCGATTCGCTGGTGCGGCGGCAGTATGAGGCGCAGGGGCTCGGCCCCGCGGCGGGATGGGGCTGGTACTTCGCCGACAAGAGCGAGCCGATCTGCAGCAGCATGGAGCGACTCTCCCGACTGCCGCTGGTGGCGCAGCCGGGCGAACGCTACGTCTACGGCTACAGCACCGACGTGCTGGGCTGCGTGGTGGAGCGGGTGTCGGGACAGTCCCTCGCCGATTACCTCGAGACGCGGATCTTCCGCCCGCTGGGCATGCGGAACACCTGGTTCTTCCCGCCCGCCGCCGCCGCCGCACGGCTGGCAACGGTGTACAGCGCGACCGACTCGGGACTGGTGCGCTCCGGCGAGGGCCCGCGTGGCCAGGGGAACTACCTCGACGGGCCGCGGGTGAGCTACAGCGGCGGGGCCGGCCTGGTGTCCACCGCGCGGGACTATGCCCTCTTTCTCCAGATGCTGGCCGGCGGCGGCAGCCTCGGCGCCGCGCGGATCCTCGGGCCCCGCACGGTGGCGCTGATGACCACCGACCATGCCGACACGCTCTTCTCCCGGAACGGCATGGGGTTCGGGCTGGGCTTCGAGATCCTCGAGGATCCGGGGCGCGCCGGGCAGTACGGCAACCCGGGCCGCTATGGCTGGGGCGGCGCCTACGCCACGAACTACTGGGTCGACCCGAAGGACGAGCTGGTCGTGGTCCTCATGACGCAGCTGCTGCCAGGCCGGGCGTGGGAGACGTGGGACCAGGTGCGGACCGTGATCTACCAGGCGATCGCCCGGTAGCCGATGGCAGGGCGCAGCCTCCTCGACCGGCCCAGCCGGGGCGTGCGCCAAGCGCTGGAGCGGTCCCGCTGAGCGCCGTGACCGCGGGCTACCCGCGGCGCGGATCCGCCGTGGGCCAGCGGCTGGCCCGCGGGCTGCTCCGCGTCGCGGGCTGGCGGGTCGAAGGGCTGCCACCGGCCCTGCCCCGGTTCGTGCTGATCGTGGCCCCGCACACCTCCAACTGGGACTTCCCCGTCTGCGTCCTGGCGATGTTCGCGGTGCGGCTGCATATCTCGTGGCTGGGCAAGCACAGCCTGTTCCGCTTTCCGGTGACGCGCCTGCTGCGTTGGCTGGGCGGCGAACCGGTGCAGCGGGGCGTGGCGCAGGGACTGGTGGAGCAGGCGATCACCACCTTCCAGACCCGGAGCCAGTGGGTCTTCGGCGTGGCCCCGGAGGGAACCCGCCGGCCGGCGCCGGACTGGAAGACCGGGTTCCTCCGGGTGGCGGCCGGCGCGGGGGTCCCCGTGGTCCCGGTGACCCTCGACTGGAGCCGGCGGGTGCTCAGCATCCTTCCGCCGGTGCCGACCACCGCGGAACTCGACGCCGACCTGCTCCGGATCCGGCGGCTGTACCGGAGCAGCATGGCCCGGCGCCCGGCGGGGTTCGTTGAGGTTCCGGCGGGCCCGATGGAACCTGGATCACCGCCGGGTTAGGTTCTCCACGGCGAGCTTGCCCTATCCCATTCATCGCCTCCAACCCCACCGAACCCCCATGGCCATCCGTCCCCTCGGCATCGGCTTCATCGGCTCGGGTTTCAACGCCCGGTTCCACATGCAGGCCTTCCGCGCCGTGCGCGACTGCGAGGTCCGCGGCGTCTGGAGCCCCAACCGCCGGAACGCGGAGAGCGCCGCCGCCTACGCCCGTCAGCTCGACGTCGGCCCCTGCCGCCCCTACCGGTCGATCGCCGAGATGGTGGTGGACCCGGCGGTCGACGCCATCTGGCTCTGCGGCCCCAACCAGGCCCGGGTGGAGAACGTCGAGGAGCTGACCGACCCGATCATGCGGGGCCACGGGGAGCTGGCGGGAATCGCCTGTGAGAAGCCGCTGGCGCGGAACATCGCCGAAGCCAAGAGCGTGTTCGGGATGGTACGCCGTGCGGGCCTCAAGCACGGTTACCTCGAGAACCAGCTCTTCGCCCCGCAGGTGGAGGCGGGGCGTACCCTGCTCTGGGCCCGCGGCGCCGCCACCACCGGCCGTCCCTACCTGGCCCGCGCCGCCGAGGAGCACAGCGGCCCGCACATGCCCTGGTTCTGGCGCGGCAATCTGCAGGGTGGCGGTGTGCTCAACGACATGATGTGCCACTCGGCGCTCGTCATCCGCCACCTGCTCACCCGCCCGGGGGAGCCCCTCAGCACCGTCCAGCCCAAGCGGATCACGGCCCACATCGCCAGTCTCAAGTGGTCGCGGCCCGCCTACGCCAAGCGCCTCAAGGCGACCATGGGCAAAGAGGTGGACTACGCCAAGCAGCCCAGCGAAGACTTCGCCAGCCTCCACGTGGAGTTCGAGACCAGCGAGGGCCTGACCGTCCTGGGAGAGGCAACCACCAGCTGGAGCTTCGTCGGCGCGGGTCTCCGGCTCTCCGCGGAGCTGCTCGGGCCCGAGTATTCGATGAGCTGGAACACTCTGGATGCCGGCCTCAAGCTGTTCTTCAGCCGGGAGGTGAAGGGGAAGACCGGCGAGGACCTGGTGGAGAAGCAGAACGCGGAGATGGGACTCATGCCGGTGGTCGCAAATGAGGCAGCCGCATACGGTTACGAGGCTGAGAACCGACACTTCGTCCGGGTCTTCCTGGGCAAGGAGGAGCCGATCCTGACCTGGGACGATGGCCTCGACGTGGTCCGGGTTCTCATGGCAGCCTACCAGAGCGCGGAGCAGGGGAAGACCCTGACCTTCCCCCCGAAGGGATTGGATTCCTTCACCCCCGCAGTGGCCCGGGGCACCTGGCGCCCCTGAGATTCGGCCCGGGGTCAGGCCCTGGCCCGGCACCACCTTTGCCTTCCTGATATCCGGGGACCAGAACGGGGTTCCCGGGACCCCCTGAACCAGTGATCAATGCCACGGGCGTTGCATTCCGCCGCGCCCGGGGGGAACGGCCACCGTGGCGCTCGCGCCACAGTGGACCAAGCGGAGACTTCATGGTCGAGCCGAGCGCCACGGAACGCCACGCCGGGGGAGAGGCCGCAGCCGTGCGGCCGGGTCCGGGCGTTTGGGCGGTGGCAACGGCCGTCTATGCGGTGCTGTATGTCGCTTTCGAACGCTCCGGGGTCGGGAGCGCGCACCTGCGCGACCTGGTCAGCACGCTCGCCTTCCTGCCGCTCAACCTGCTGGTCGCCTCGCTCAACTACTTCGCCTCCCGCAACCCGATCCTGGATCCTGGCGTCCGCCGCGCCCTGCGGCTGCTGGCCGGCGGCGCCACGTCGGTGCTGGTCGGCAACCTGATCTCCTGCGGCTACTACTTCACCAGGGGGGAGAGCCCGGCGGTCTCCTGGGCCGATCCCTTCTACCTGGCCGACTGCGGCTTCACCCTCGCCGCGCTGCTCTCCTTCCCGCTGGTGCGCCGCACCCGGCTGGACGGCTGGAAGTTCGTGGTGGACGCCGCCACGGTGCTGGTGGGCGGCGGCATCGGGATCTGGTTCCTGACCATCCGTACCGCCTCGGGCGAGGTGGGCGGGTTCATCGAGGGGCTGCTCGCGCTGGCCTATCCGATGGCGGGCCTGCTGCTGCTGCTCGGCATCACGATGACGCTGCTGCGCCGCCCACTGGATGGCAACCGGCGGGCGTTCCACCTGCTGGTGATGGGCGTGGTCCTGAGCATCGGGGCCGATCTCACCTTCGACCTGATCCTGGCCGAGACCGGGGAACGGGTGATGGCCTGGGTCGATGCCATCTACCTCATCGTGTACATCCTGCTGGTGTCGAGCGCGGAAATGTTCCTCCGACACCCATTGCCGGCCAGCCCCGCCCGGCAGGCCGGGCGTGCGCCGCGCACGCCCTCGAGCATCCTGCCCTACATCGCCATCGGGACCACCTACGGCCTGCTGCTCGGCGTCACGATGCGGCCGTGGACCGATCCGGTGAGCCCCATTGCCGCGGCCGCGGTGGTGGTCACCGCCCTGGTGGTGGTACGGCAGTTCATCACGGTGCGGGAGAACGTGCAGCTCATCGCGGAGGCGGCGGCGCGGCGCAACGAGGCCCGGTTCCGGGCGCTGGTGCAGCACGCCTCCGACGTGATCCTGGTGGTGCGGGGAGACCTCACGATCCGCTTTGCCAGTCCCTCGGTGGCGCGGGTGCTGGACCTCGACCCCGCGGCGCTCACGGGGCGCTCGGTCGTGGACATCCTGGACCCGGCGGACCGCGAGGCGGCGCAGGCGTTCCTCCGCACCGCCCTGCGGACCCCCGGCGTGACCCCTCCGGCGGAATGGCGCTTCGCGCGCATCAAGCTGGCGCCGCTCCACGTCGAGGTAATCGCGAGCAACCTGCTGACCGAGCCGGACGTGCGCGGGCTGGTCCTCAACCTCCGGGACGTGAGCGAGCGGAAGCAGCTGGAGCAGCAGCTCACCCACCTGGCCTTCCATGATCCCCTGACCGGGCTGGCCAACCGGGCGCTGTTCCGCGACCGGGTGAGCCACGCCCTGGCCCTCTCCCGCCGGCAGGGCACGGCCATCACGGTGGTGTTCCTCGACCTGGATGACTTCAAGCAGGTCAATGACACCCTGGGCCACGCCGAAGGGGACCGGCTGCTCTCCGCCGTGGCGGAGCGGCTGGAGATGTCGGCGCGGAGCGCCGACACCGTGGCGCGGTTCGGGGGCGACGAGTTCGCGATCCTGCTGGAGGACCCGCCGGGGACGGCGGGCCACCCGGCGCTGGTGGAACGGCTGACCAAGGCCATGGCCCGTCCCTTCCCCCTGGCGGGCAACGAGCTCCACATGACCGCCAGCATCGGTGTGGCCACGGCCACCAGCGGCGAGATCGCCGACGACCTGCTCCGCAACGCCGACATGGCGATGTACACCGCCAAGCGGCGCGGCAAGGGGCGGTGCGAGACCTACCAGTCCCACATGTACGCCGACCTGCGGCAGCGGATGGAGCTGGAGCTGGCGCTGCGCGCCGCCATCGAGCGCGAGGAGCTGCACCTCGTCTACCAGCCGATGTACGACCTCCGGACCCGCGCGCTCCGGGGCGTCGAGGCGCTGGTACGCTGGGACCACCCGCGCTACGGCTCGATGCTGCCGCTGCAGTTCATCCCGCTGGCGGAAGAGACCGGGCTCATCGTGGACCTGGGGGGCTGGGTGCTGCGGCAGGCCTGCCGCCAGCTGCGCGCCTGGCGGGAACAGCACCCGATGGTGGCGCTCGACGTGGCGGTGAACGTCTCGAGCCGGCAGCTGCACGAGCTCGACATCGTCCAGGAGACCATGCAGGCGCTGGAGGAGTCCGGGGTGGATCCGGGCGCCGTCGTGCTGGAGATTACCGAGAGCGTCCTCATGCAGCAGACGGGCTCGGCCCAGGCCCGGCTCAAGCAGCTCAAGAGCCTCGGCGTGCGGATCGCGATCGACGACTTCGGCACCGGCTACTCGTCGCTCAGCTACCTGCAGCGGTTCCCGATCGACATCCTCAAGCTGGCCAAGCCGTTCGTGGAGGACGTGGCGAGCGGCGACGACCGGGCGGCGCTGGCCCGCGCCATCCTGGGGCTGGGCCAGGCGCTCAAGCTGATGACGGTGGCGGAGGGGGTGGAGCGCGCCGACCAGTGCGCCGCCCTCGCCGCAATGGGGTGCGACCTGGGGCAGGGGTACCACTTTGCCCCGCCGCTGCACCCCGACGACGTCTCGCGGCTGCTGGCCAAGGAAGGGCAGGTGGTGGGGGTGACGGCGTAGGCGTCAGGGCCGGACGGGCGGCACGGGGGCGTACTCGAAATCGCGCCAGACGCTTGACCGGTCCCAGTACTCGCCGTGACAGTACACCTGACCGTCCACCAGCAGCAGGCAGGAGGGCGCGGTCACGCTGAACCGGTTGACGGGCAGGCCGTCGAGCCCACCGACTGGCGGCACGGCCTCGAATGTTGCGCCTTCCCACCGGGTGAGCCCCGCCCCGTCGAACGTCATCGCGAACTCCAGCCCGACCGAAAGGTCGCTCGCCCCGGTGCGGGCCAGCGTCGGCACGAGGACCTCGCCGATCACTCCCTGGTCGGGGACCCACTCCTTCCCCCAGCACCAGACCTCGCCGCCCGCCGTGCGCCCGCAGGCGAATCGCGCACCCACCCCGAGCTGAGCGAATGTATGCCCGCCGCTCACCACGACGGCGGTGGCGGAGCCGGCCTGGCTGCTATCCCCCAGGGGGCCGGCGCCCCAGCAGGCGGCGGTGGAGTCCACCAGCAGACCGCAGGCGAAGAATTCCTGATTGGTCCCGAAGGCATCTTCGATGTCGAGCTGGGTAAATGCGGGCGAACCGGTGAGCTGCACCGCAGTGGAATCGGCGCGCCAGCACCAGGCCGTCGAGTCGGAGACCGCCAGGCCGCAGTAGTTGCCGTTGAAGGCGTTGGCGGAGCCCGCGATCGCCCGGAAGGGCGGAGCACCCTGCACGGCGGTCATCGCCGGGCTCGCAGGGGACGCGCACCAGGCGGCGCCCGCAGCGTCGAGTCCGCACACGGTCTGGCCCGCCACCGCCAGGCTCACGAAGGTGTGCGCGCTGTCCACCAGCCCGGGGGACTGGACCATCCAGCCGTTCAGATTCGGGTCCGAGACCGGCTCGGGTGAGACCCATGCGCTCTCGCCCCAGCACCAGATCGCCCCTTGTACCAGGCCGCAGCCCATGAGGAGCCCGCCCGCCACCTGGTCCACCCGGAATGCCTCGCCGGTGGACTGGAAGCTGAGCTCGCCATCATTGACGGTACTGGCTTCCACCTCGTTGGGGCCGGCCGTCGGGCCCAGGGTCCAGACCGCGCGAGCCAGCCCGGTGGCGTCCGTGCTGTCCGCGAGCGGCGTGATGGTGCCACCGCCGACCGTCACCGCCCAGGTGACGGTGATGCCTTCGCGCGGATTGCCACCCGGCCCGACGACCTGCACCGCCAGCGTGTCGATCAGGTTCCAGCCGGGCACACCGACCGGGGCCGACCCCTGAACTGGGAGCAGCGACCCCGGCTCTGTCGCGGATGGTGAATCATTGCAGGCCGACGCTGCGAGCGCGGCAAGAACGGCCAGGCAGAGTGGGCCCCGGCGGGGAGAAGCGAGGGATCTTGTCATGCAGGCTCCTGGCCGGTCCGGCCAGAACAGGTGGCACTCCGAGGGACGAGTGGGCGGCCACCCGCTCACACATCCCGCCCTGGTCCCGCTCCTCAGCCCCCCCGCTTCCCGCCCGACATCCGGCCATCCACGCTGAGCGGCCCCGCCCCCCAGGCCGCAAACAGCAGGAAGATGAAGCAGTAGAGCATGACCAGCTCCCCGCGGTTCTCCCACCAGAAGAACTTCCCGCTCCCGCCGGTGTGAATCCAGAAGTAGGCCACCGCCATCTCGCCGGAGGCGAGAAACGCCGCCAGCCGGGTGAAGAGCCCGAGCGCGATGCACAGACCCATGGTCAGCTCGATGACGCCGGCGGCGCCATACCGGCTCATCAGCTCCGCCGTGCCGCCATCGGGGCCGACCCCGCCGAACCAGCCGAAGATCTTCTGGGCGCCATGGGAGAAGAACGCGAGCCCCGCCACGATGCGGAGCGCCGCCTGGGTGTACGGAAGGTACCGTTCATGGAGTGGGGCGATCATCGCATGCTCCGCTTCGAGGGGGACTTGCGTGGCTGCACGGACCTCACGGCCTTCGCGGTCGGGGCCGCGAGCAGCCGCTTCGGGGCCACCAGCTGGTAACTGTCCTCCACCAGGCCGGCCAGTTCCTTCCACCGCACCCGCCGGTCCAGCCACACCCCCACCCAGCCGCTGGGCCCGACGTACGGCGGCCGGAAGAATCGGTCGGGCGCGGCACGCACCATCAGCTCCTGGTTGCCCGGGGCAGCCTTGAGCCACACCGCCGGCCGGCCGCCGCCGTGATGATTGCCCGCGCTGGCGAACATCGCGAACAGCTTGTTGCGCACCCGGAAGGTAGGTGCGCCCCACGCCTCCACCTCGTGGGCCGCGGGGAGCGCGAGGCAGAGCGCGCGAAGCCGGGGAAGGGGATCGGGTGTCATCGGTCGGTCGGGGTCAGCGCGGGCTCAGTCTGGGGGCCCGGCACGAGGGGACATTCGTGCTCCATCCGTTGGGCGATCTGGAGCCGGTTCTCCATCGCGCCGGACTGGGCCGAGATCCGCCAGGCGAACTCCCGGCGGGTGGAATCGGGACCGGCGCCCTGCCGGACCGCCACCCGCCACTGGGCGCAATACGCGGGCAGCTCCACGTCGATGATCTTCCGGGCCGAGCCAAGGCTGGCCAGAAACCCCTCGCAGCTCGCGAACGCCGCGGCCTGCCGCCGATGCACTTCCTCGTGGGCATGCAGCTGCTCCAGCAGCAGGGAGTCGGTCACGTCGGCGCGGAACCGGGTGACCGGCCGACCGGCCTCGCAGGAGGTGATGCCGAGGAAGTCGTCGGGCGTCGCGGGGCGCTGGGCCGCGGCGGGCGCCGCGACCAGGGCGCACAACCAGCCGGCGATGGCGAGCGGATGCGATGAGCGGAACGGCAGAGGCGGCCCCGGTGGTGGTTGCTGCTGCACAAGCTAACCACGCTCGGGTGCCGCCGTGAGAGCCGGGTCGGCCCCTACTTTCGCAGCAGCACCGCCCCGCCGCCGATCCCGCCCACGACGATCTCCGGCACACCGTCGCCATCGAGGTCGCCGACCGCCGGGGCGCTGATCGGCGGCAGGTCGAAGTGAAAGGTTGTGTCTCGCACGAACTGCGGAGCCGTCCGGCTCCCCGCGTTCCGGAAGAGCTGCAGCCCCTGGTCGTCCGAGCCCACCAGCAGGTCGAGATCGCCGTCGCCATCGAGGTCGGCGAGGGCCGGCGCGCTCCGCCGGCCCACATCAATGCCCTCGAAGCTCTCCGTGACCAGATCGAAGCGCGGCACCGTGGGGGTGCCGTCGTTGCGGTAGTGATTGAGCCCGCCGGACGCCTCTCCTACCAGCAGGTCGAGGTCGCCGTCGCCATCGAGGTCCCCCAGCGCGGGGGTGGTGTTGCTGCCGCGGGGAATGGTGACGAGGGCGCTGTCCACCAGCCGCCCGTCCCGGTACCAGGCCACCGAGGCACCGAAGCTCCCCACGACCAGCTCCGCCCGGCCATCGCCGTCGAGGTCCGCACCGGTCGGCGCCAGGTGGTACGCCCCCGCGATCGGCAACTGGCCGGTCATCCGGAAGGCGGGCCGGCGCGCGGTGCCCACGTTCTCCAGCCGGTGAAGGAGGCCGGTGGAGCGTCGCACCGGGTCGATCTTGCTGCCGAGCAGCAGGTCGAGGTCACCATCGCCATCGAGGTCGAGGAGCGCGGGCACCGACTCGCTGCCGACATCCAGCACCGGCAGCAGCCGCCCGGTTCGCCGCGTGAACCGGCCGTCGAGTGAACCGGCGTAGTAATGCAGGTTCACCACCGAGGTGCGGTTGGGGTCGTACGCGCCGCCCAGCACCCCCACGACCAGGTCCTGCCGGCCGTCGCCGTCCAGGTCCCCGAAGGCCGGGGCGTTGTAGCCGCTGGTGACGACGGGGTCCCCCGGAGGGAAGCGCACCGCCTCGTGGCTCAGCGCGGGCGCGGTGCAGCTGCCCTGGTTCTGGAACCAGAGGAGGCCCGCCTCGAAGAAGTCGCCCCAGACCAGGTCGTGATCGCCATCGCCGTCGGCGTCCACGATCGCCATGGTGTTGGCGCCGTGCATACTGCCCTGGCCGGTGACGATCGTGAGTCCCTGCCAGTGATCGTCCGCCAGGCGGAACCGCGGCGCCCGGGCACTCCCCTCCACCAGTTCATACCGGAGGATCACGCCCGTGACCCGGCCGACCAGCAGGTCGGGCCGGCCGTCGCAGTCGACATCGCCCAGCTGGGGAATGTTCTGGCGATCGGCGAAGATCGCGCTGTCGTCACTCCCGCGCAGGGTGTCCGGCAGCGCCACGTAGCGCGGCGTGGCGGCGGTGCCGTCATTCCGGAAGTACCGGAGGTAGCTGAACGGCCATTCCGCGATGAGGTCGAGATCCCCGTCCCCGTCGAGGTCGGCAAAGCGGGACCATTCGCCCACATCGAGGCCGGCCCAGCGCCAGGAGAGGAGCGTGAAGGCAGGCAGCCCCTCCGCCGTCACGCCCTCGCGCCGGAAGCCGATCATCCGGCCGCCCCACTCATGGATGGTGAGGTCGAGCTGGCCATCGCCGTCGAGGTCCGCCAGCTGGGGCCGGGGGACGTTGAAGCCGCCCATGAAGGCGAGGGTGAGATCGCGGCCGGCGGAGTCCAGCACCGGGAAGGGATGCACCACCGGCTGCCAGCCCGGCACAGCGGCCGGGGGCGGGGACGCGGCGGGAGCGGCGGCGGGCACCGGGGGCGGCGGGCTCCCGGCGCAGGCGATGAGCGCCAGGAGCGGGAGCAAGCCCGCCAGCTTCATGGACAGGGCCGGGGCGCGACCGGGGTGACGGTGGGCGCCGACACTCCGATCCCCGCGGCGTAGTGGCCCACCGGGATCTCGGCCAGCACCCGACCGTCGGCGGCGCAGAGCGCCACGGCGGTCCCGGTGCCGGTGGCCTGCTGCCCCTCGTGCTGGTGCGCGCCGCCGGCCTGGTGCCGGTTGCTCACCCAGACCACCTGCCCGTCGGCCGTCACCACCACGCCATGGGGCTGCTGGAAGGGGCCGGTGAGGACCTTCGTCACCGTCCAGGTGGCGGGCTCCACGATGCTCACCACGTTGGCGTCCAGGTTGCTGACGTAGAGCCGGCTGCCATCGTGGGTAAAGGCGGTCTCGAACGGCCCCTTCTCCACCGGCACGGTGCGGGCCAGCACCGGCATCCCCTCGCTGGCGATATCGAGGACGAGCAGCTGCCCGCTGGTGGAGCCGGTGGCCACCAGCCAGTGGCCGTCGGGGGAGACCGAGAACTGGGTCAGGGTGTGAGGCGGCCCCGGGAGGTCCAGCAGCGTGACCCGTCCATCCGCCAGCCGCACGCTGGCGATCTGGTTGACGCCGAGGCTGGCCACGTAGGCGTAGCGGCCGCGCGGGTCCAGCGCGATGGCGTGGGGTCGGGGGAAGACGACCTCGACCTCCTCCAACAGCGTCATGTCGCTCCGGCGGATGATCGCCATCCGGCTGGGCGGGTTCACCGCACTCATCGAACGGGCCACCACCAGCAGGTCGCTGCCGGGGCTGAGCGCCAGCAGCCCGGGCACCTCGAGCGCCACCGAGCCCACGACCCGGTTCTGGCGGTCCAGCTTGAGCACCCGGCCCGCGCCGATCAGGGTCACATACCAGAAGGACCCGTCGGGCTCCACCTGGGCGTGATGCGGCTTGGCGCTGGGCGCGAACCCCAGCGTCCGGAGGTCGAGCGTCTCGACCAGGGTGCGGCCCACGGGGTCGAGGATGGAGACCGTGGCGTCATCCTGGTTGGTGAGGTAGAGTCGCGGCGCCTGGGCCGCGAGCGCCGCCCCGCTCCCCGCCGCCAGCAGCGCGGCGAGGAGCGGGAGCCGGACCGCCGGGCGGAGGGCCACCTCAGGGCACCATCGCCTGGGCGGGATGATACCGGACGGTGAACAACCCCTCCGCGATGCTGGTGACGATCACCGTGCCGCTCTTGAAGTACGGGTAGTTGCTCCACGAGCCGGCGAACCCCGGGGCGTTCTCCCCCACCGGCACGGTGTCGAAGTAGCCGACTTCCTTCGGCTCGGCCGGGTTGGAGATGTCCAGCACCCGCAGGCCGCTCACGTAATTCGACTGGTACATGAGGTTGCCGCGGATGTAGAGATTGTGGTCCGAGGCCGACGTGACGCCCAGGTGCTCCTTGACCAGCACCGGCTCCTCCAGGTTGGAGACATCCCACACCAGGGTGCGGGTGCGCGGGGCCGAGCCCTGGATCTCATCGCCCTCGTCATCGAGGAAGAAGTGGGTCTGGGCCTCGTTGAGCCACCCCTGGTGAGCGTACGCGGTGTTGGGATAGCTCGCCACCGAGATCTTCTTCGGGGCGGACTTGTCGGTGACATCGGCGATGCCGACGCCGGTCTCGGAGGAGTTGAAGCAGATCTCGCGGCCGCTGTAGCGCTGGTCGGGCCCGCGATAGACCACGCACTGCGCATCGTGGGTGTAGCCGGTGCGCTGGATCCCGGTGGCCGGATCGGCGTGGCAGCCGGCGAAGCTCGGCTGCAGCGGCTGCTGGATGTTGACCATGTGGAGCGCCCCGCCGCAGGTTTCCCCGCCGCCGTTGCTGCCCACGATGTAGGCAAAGCCGGTGCCTTCGTTGATCACGATGTTGTGGGCGCTGGCCACCTTGTCGTAGTGCGCGTCCTCGGTGAACGTCACCGGGGCGCCGCTCGATTTCCGCAGCCGGGTCAGGTCGAACACCTGCATCCCGTGGGGGCCGGAGCCGTCGGCGACGATGAAGGCGTGGTCCTTGTACACCTTGATGTCGCGCCAGAAGTTCGGGTTCGCTCCCTGGTGCATCGGGAGGTCGCCGACGAAGCGCGGGTTGCTGGGTTCGGTGACGTCCACGAAGCTGGTCCCGTCCATCCGGCCCACCAGCGCGTACTCCCGGCCGGTCTCGGGATCGGTCCACCCCCAGATATCGTTGAGGCCGATGCCGCGCCGGGCGCCCAGGGCGGAGTTGGGCAGGAAGCCCAGCAGATCCACATTGCCGCAATCGAAGGCGGAGGCCTTGCCGGCGGCACAGCTCACCTCCTTGCCGGTGACCGCGGCGTACTCCTGGGCCTCGTCCTTGAGGGAGCCGTCGGGCCGCCACAGCCCCTCGGCATCCCGGCGGAACAGGAACGCCAGTCCCTGCTGGAAGTCCGCCGCGGGACTGGCCACGACCAGCTGGTCCCCGGCCAGCAGCAGCCGCGCGCCGAACTGCATGAAGGTGCTGACGCTGCCGCTCCCGCTCAGCGCCTGGGTGATGAACCACCCGTCCGCTTCCCGCTGGGCCACGTGCGTCACTCCGGCGCCCTGGTTGCTGGCGGGCGCGCTGATGAAGAGCGTCCGGCCCCGCCGGGCGAACGCGCTGCCGAAGCCCTGCCCCGGACGCGCCTCGGGCGCCGCGATGCGCTGGTCGAGGGCCCAGCCGGTGCCGGCGGTGGTGAAGACGAAGACCGCCCCCTGGTTCCCGCCGGTGACCGGCGCGCCCACCACGAGGCCGTCGGCATCGAGATAGACCGCGGCGCCGAAGGTGAGCACCGAGTCGGGCCCCGGGTCGAGCCGGGCCGCGAGGCGCCAGGCTCCGGCGGGGCTGGCGGTGTAGAGCATGGCATTGCCACGCCGGCGAGGCATCTGCGCGCCGGGCCCGGGGCCCGGCGCGCCGATGAGCGCCCGCCCCCGATCCAGCGCCACCGCGAAGCCCAGCCGATCCTGCAGCGAGTCGCCCCGGGCGATGGTCACCGGGCCCGCCATCCGGCCGCGCGCGTCGCGGCGGTACGCGTAGACCTCGCCGCGAAGGGAGTCGCGCCCCGGGGCGCCCACAACCAGCACGCCGTTCTGGAACGCCAGCGCGGACCCGAACTGGGTGCCCGCGGTGCTGTCGGGGGAGGCCAGCGTCGTGACCCCGCTCCACCGCCGCCCTACCCGCTGGAAGAGGTGGACCCTGCCGCCCCCGGGCGCCCCGGGCGCCCCGACCGCGAGCCAGGCACCGTCGACGGCCAGGACTGCCCCGAAGCCATCGCCGATCGTCAGGCCGGTGCCGGCAAAGCTGCCGCTCGAGAGCCAGCTGCCACGGGCATCACGGCGATAGACCAGGATATCCCCGGTGCCGACGCCGAACCCGCCGGTCCGGCCCACCAGCAACTCATCGCCGGCGAGGGCGATGGCGGAAGCGAACCCCTGGGCGGGAACCCCGGCGGGACTGCCGGACCAGGTCTGGGCCGCGAGGGGCAGGACCCCGAGGGCGAGGACCGCCCCGAGGAGGAATGGACGACAGCGGTGCATGAGGCGCTCGAAGGCAAGTGGGAGCAGGCACGGACGGGGCCCGGACCGGGCGAGTTTCGCCCTGCAAGGTGGCGGTGCGACGGCCCGCGCGCCACCGGCGTGGCGGTGGCGGCCGGTGGCGGCGGCGGGTAGCTTCCCCCCACCCCTCACCCCCTCCGCCGTGACCAAACACGAGTCCTTCTCCTCCCGCTGGATCATGATGCTCACCATGCTCGGCATGGCGGTGGGCACCGGCAACATCTGGCGCTTCCCCCGCATCGTGGCCGAGCATGGCGGCGGCGCGTTCCTGGTGAGCTGGGTGATCTTCCTGCTCCTCTGGTCCATCCCGCTCATTCTCGTGGAGTTCGGTGCCGGGCGGATGACGCGGACCGGCCCGGTCGGCGCCTTCATGCGGCTGATGGGACCGCGCCATGCCTGGATGGGGGCGTGGGTCGCCTTCGTGGCGGTGGCCATCATGTTCTACTACTCGGTCGTGACCGGGTGGACGCTGCGCTACGCGGTGGCCGCGGCCGCCGGGGAGGTGCCCGGCTCCAGTCCGCTCGCGTTCTGGACCGCATACACCAGCGGCTGGGGGCCGGTGCTCACCCACGGGATCGCCATGTTCCTCGGCGCCTTCGTGGTGATCCGCGGCGTGGGGGCCATCGAGAAGATGAGCAAGATCATGATGCCGACGCTCATCATCCTCGTGGTCATCCTTACGATCCGCGCGGTGACCCTGCCCGGCGCCTCGGGCGGGCTCTCCTACATGTTCAGCGTGGACGTGGCGGACCTGGCCAAGGCGGACACCTGGCTCCAGGCCCTCACCCAGAACGCCTGGGACACCGGCGCCGGCTGGGGGCTCATCCTGGTCTACGCCGCCTACATGCGGCAGGACGAGGACACCACCCTCAACGCCTTCATCCTTCCCACGGCCAACAACAGCGTTTCGCTCTGTGCCGGCATGATGGTGCTGTGCACGGTCTTCTCGGTGCTGCCGGGGCTGGTGGAGAGCTTCGCCACCAACCCCGCCGCGCTGGCGGACTATCCGGCGCTGGCCCAGGCCATCCAGTCGGGGCAGGCGCTGACCCCCGAGCTGGTGCGGAAGACGATCTTCACCGCGGGCAACGAGGGACTCACCTTCAACTGGATGCCGCTGCTCTTCGCCAAGCTGCCGCTGGGGCGGCTGCTGATGGTGCTGTTCTTCGTGGCCCTTTCGTTCGCGGCCTTCACCAGCCTGGTCGCCATGATCGAGCTCGGGAGCCGGGTGCTGCGGGACATGGGGGTCTCGCGGGAGCGCGCGGTGATCGCGGTGGGGACCACGGGGTTCCTCCTGGGCATCCCGTCCGCGCTTTCCATCAACGTGCTGCACAACCAGGACTGGGTCTGGGGCGTGGCGCTGATGGTGAGCGGGCTGTTCTTCGCCATCGCGGTGCTGCACCATGGCGTGGCGCGGTTCCGCAGCGAGCAGCTCAACCACGAGGGCTCCGACATCCACATCGGGCGGTGGTGGGAGGTCGTGATCGGCGTAGTGGTGCCGCTCGAGGCGCTGGCGCTGCTCGGCTGGTGGCTCTACCAGGCGCGGGGCTGGGATCCCGAGGGGTGGCTCGACCCGCTGGGGGTGGAGAACGTGGGGACCATCCTGCTGCAGTGGGGGGTGGTGCTGGTGGCGCTGCTGCTCGCCAACCGCACCCTCGCGGCCCGGACCCGGCCGGTCCCGCCCACCCGGGACGATCACATGCCGGCCGCGGTGCCGTGACCGAAACCCCGACCCGCGGCGCCCGTAGAATCCCCATCTCTCACTCCGTCGAGGCAGTCTCCCCATGGCATTGAGATTCGGCCGGCTGGCCGGCGCGGCCCTCGGGCTGCTGGCCCTGGCCGCGGTTCCCGCCGCCGCGCAGCAGGCCGGGCGCCAGATCCCGATCGAGTTCTACCGGCTCCCCAACGGCCTCCGGGTCGTCCTCTCCCGCGACACTACCGCGCCGACGGCGGGGGTCGGGGTCTACTACCACATCGGGTTCCGCAATGAACCGCGGGACCGCACCGGGTTCGCCCACCTGTTCGAGCACCTGATGTTCCAGGGATCGGGGAACCTGGGCAAGCTCGAGTTCATCAAGCTGGTGGAATCCAACGGCGGGCTGCTCAACGGCTCCACCCGGTTCGACTTCACCAATTATTTCGAGATGGTGCCGAGCCACACCATCGAGACCATGCTGTGGGCCGAGGCGGACCGGATGAAGGGGCTGGCCATCGACTCCGCCAACCTCCGCAACCAGCAGGACGTGGTCAAGAATGAAGTGCGGGTGAACGTGCTCAACCAGCCCTACGGCAGCTTCCCCTGGATCGACCTGCCGATGACGGCCAACGAGAACTGGTTCAACGCCCACAACTTCTACGGCGATCTCGCGGACCTGGACGCCGCCACCCTGGATGACGCGGCCTCCTTCTTCCAGAAGTACTACGCCCCCAACAACGCCGTGCTGGTGGTGGTCGGGGATTTCGAGCCCGCCCGCACCCGGGGCTGGATCCTCAAGTACTTCGGCGGCATCCCGCGGGTGGAGCTGCCGCCCCGCCCCGACCTCACCGAACCGCGGCAGACGGTGGAGAAACGCGCCAGCCGGGTGGACTCGCTGGCGACTCGCCCCGCACTCGGCGTGGCCTACCACATGCCGCCGCGGTGGACACCGGAGTGGTTCGCCTTCGGGCTGATCGACCAGATCCTGGGCCAGGGTCGCGACAGTCGGCTGTTCGAGGCGCTGGTGCAGGAGAAGGGGATGACGGGCGACGTGAGCGCCGGGATCAACTGGGGGCTGGGCCACCAGTTCAACTATGAAGGCCCGATGCTGTGGATGATGTCGCTGTACCACGACAACGGGGTCTCCCCGGACTCGATCCTGGCGGTCATCGACCGCGAAGTGGAGGGACTGATTGCCCGGCCGGTCGATGCCGCCACGCTGGCGCGGGCGCGCACCAAGCTCCGCGCCTCGCTGTACTCCATCATGGAGAGTTTCTCCGGCTTCGGCACGCTGGACCTGCTGGCCTCCTTTGCCCTGTTCGACAACGATCCGTCGCGCGTCAACCGGCTGGAGGCGGAGTTTGCCAAGGTGACGCCGTCCCTGATCCAGCGTACCGCGACGGAATACCTCCGGCGCACCAACCGCACCGTCTACACCATCGTCCCCGGGGCCAGGGACCAGGCCGCCGGAGGTGCCCAGTGAGGAGCCGGCCCATGCGATCGCTGCTCGTCTCCACGCTGCTCCTGGCCGCGCTGCCGCTCGCCGCCCAGAAGGAAGCCCCGCCGCCGCCGGGCACTCCCAAGGACTTCCGGGTCCCGCCCCGGAAGACGATCACGCTCCCCAACGGGATGCGGGTGAGCTTCGTGCGCTACGGCACCGTCCCCAAGGTGGCGGTGAGCCTGGACCTCGCCACCGGTGGCATCGACGAGGCCGCGACCGAGGTGCAGCTGGCGAGCCTCACCGCCCAGATGCTGCTCGAGGGCACCACCACCCGCACCGCCGGCCAGATCAGCCGGGAGGCGGCGGAGATGGGCGGCAGCCTCCAGGCCGGCGCCGGCGATGACGACGTCACCGTGGGCGGCGAGGTGCTCAGCGAATACGGCGAGGCCTTCGTGGCGCTGCTGGCGGACGTCGTGCTCCGGCCGCGCTTCGCCGAGACCGACGTGGCACGGCTCCGCACCAACATGCTGCGGGACAACTCGATCGCGCAGAGCCAGCCGGGGCAGATCACCCGGGTGAAGTTCCGGCAGATGCTCTTCGGCGATCATCCGTACGGCCGGGTCTGGGCCCCCGAGTCCCTCCTGGCCGGGTACAGCGCCGAGCGGGTGGCAGCCTTCTGGGCCCGGAACGCCGGCGCCCGGCGGGCGCATCTCTACATCAGCGGCGTGTTCGACGAGGCCCGGCTGGAGCGCGCGGTGCGCGCCGCCTTCAACGGCTGGAAGCCGGGGGCCGCCTCGACGGTGAAGCCGCCGACGCCGGTGGCCCAGCGCCAGCTCGAGCTGGTGGACCGTCCGGACGCGGTGCAGAGCAGCCTGCGGGTCGGGCTCCCGGTGGCGGACCCGACCAGTCCCGACTGGATCCGGCTCACCGTCACCGACGCCCTGGTGGGCGGGTCGTTCGGCTCCCGGATCACCAGCAACATCCGGGAGGACAAGGGCTACACCTACAGTCCGTTCTCGTTCGTGGGGAACTGGCCCCGGACCGGGCTCTGGGTCCAGGTGGCGGACGTGACCACCAACGTCACCGGCGCCTCGCTCAAGGAGATCTTCTACGAGGTGGACCGGCTCCGGAAGGAAGCGCCCCCGGCGGCGGAGCTCACCGGCATCAAGAACAACCTGGCCGGCGTCTTCACGCTGCAGAACAGCTCCCGTTACGGGCTGATCGGGCAGCTCCAGTTCGTGGACCAGCATGGCCTGGGGGACGCCTACGTCTCCAGCTACGTCAAGAACGTCCTCGCCGTGACGCCGGAGGAGGTGCGGCGCACGGCGGAACGGTACCTCGATCCCTCGCGAATGACGATCACGGTGGTGGGGGACAGGAAGACCGTTGAGCCGCAGCTCGAGCCCTACCGGGCGGGGGTGCCGTAGGGGCGGCCGGAGGGCCGCCCCGGCGGGGTCAGGTGAGCGGAATCTGCGCCGCGTGGCGCTCCAGCCACTGGTTCAGCGACTGGAGCGCCGGGTTGAGCGAGCGGGAGAACGCGATGCTTCGCGCCGCACAGAACTCGGCGTTGAAGTCGTGGTAGAACTGGAACATGTTGCCCAGGTCGTCGGCGCCGGGAAAGCCGAAGCCGCGGTAGACCGCCGGACTCACCGGGTTGTAGAGCACGGGCCGGCCCAGCGCCCGGGTCAGCTTCTCCGCCATCTGGGTCCCGGTCAGGTGCTCGCCGGCCACGCCGATGCTCTTCCCGATGAACTCCTTCCCCCGCTGGAACACTCCATAGGCGCACTTCCCGATATCCTCGGCCGCGATGCCGGAGAGCGGCTTGTCGCCCATGGGCAGGGTGAGCAGCAGTCGTCCGTCCGGCCCCGGCTTGGGGCCGGCGCCGAAGTAGATGAAGTTGTCCCAGTAGAAGCTGGTGTGGTACAGCGTCACCGGCAGCCCCGCGTCGGTGAAGAACGCGTTGGCTTCGCCCTTGGCGTCGAAGTGCGGCACCTTGTACTTGCCCATCAGGGTCGGCATCCGGTCATCGCTGAGCGGAATCCATTTCCGGGTGTCCTCCAGGGTGGACCAGATGACGTGCTGCAGCCCGGCCCGCTTCGCGGCCTGCGCCATGAGCGCCGCCTCCGCCAGCTCCTTCTCCGGGGAGAAGTGGGCCCAGAAGAACGTGATGCAGAAGGCGCCGTATGCTCCGGCGAAGGCGCGATCGAGGCTCGCGGCGTCGTCCACGTCTCCCGCGACCACTTCGGCGCCGAGCGCGGCGAGGGCCTTCGCCGCATCGGAGCCGGGATTCCGGGTGATGGCCCGGGCACGATAGGGAGCCGCGGGATCGGCGTGGATGGCGCGGACCAGCCCGCCACCCTGGGCGCCGGTGGCGCCCAGCACCGTGATGATCTTCTTGTCAGCCATGGTTCGCTCGGACGGATTGGGTTACCTGGGATTACCGCGGAAAGGCTTCCGGCAGGCCGCCGTCCACGGTGAGAATATCGCCGGTGGTGTACCGGAACCGGCTGCTGGCGAGCAGGACCGCCAGGTCGGCCACCACCTCGGCCGGAATCAGCGCCGCGCCCATGAGGTTCCGCTTGCGGTAGAGCTCGAGCTGTTCCTCGGGGGAGATGCCGCGGCTCGCGGCGCGCTCCTTCACGAACTGCAGAAAGAGCGGGGTCTCGATCTGGTCGGCGTTGATGGCGTTGACCCGGATCTGGTCGGGGCCCAGCTCCACCGCCGCCACCCGGAGCGCCTGCAGCATTGCCGCCTTGCTCCCGCCGTAGGCCACCGCCTCCTTCCCCGGCACCACGGCGGCCTTCGAGACCGAGGCCACGATCGAGCCGCCCAGCCCCTGGCGCCGCATGATCGTGGCGGCGCGGCCGAATGCCTGCACCGCGCCGATGTAGTGCACCTCGAGCTGGCGCTGCAGGTCCTCCCGCCGGATCTCGGTGATCGGCGCGAAGCGGGGCGGCGCCCCCGCGGTGTAGAACAGGCAATCGAGCCCGCCGAACTCGAGCACCGCATGACGGAACAGCGCGTCCAGGCTGGCGTCCTCCCGCACATCCACCGCGCCGCCGAGCACCCGGGCGGGGAACCGGGCGGCGAGCTCGCAGGCCACCTTCCCCGCCACCGCGCCGTCGAGGTCGCCGATCACGACGTGCGCCCCCTCCTCGAGGAAGCGCGCCGCCGCCGCCTTCCCGATCCCGCTGCCGCCGCCGATGACCACGACCACGTGCCGCGGCAGCAGCTTGCCGGCCCGCTCCTTCGCGAGGTTTTCCTCCACCTTCCGCCGTTCGAGCGGCCAGTGCTCGAACTCGAAGACGTCGGCCTCGGGGATGAACGCGAAGCGTTCCACCGCCTCCGCGTTCACCAGGCTCTCCAGCCCGGCGCGGTAGCAGAGGTTGGCGGTGACGGCGTTCTTCTTGTCGCTGAAGGCGGTGATGAGCCCGATGCCCGGGGCCAGGATCACCTTGGCCCAGTCGTCCAGCGGGGGCTGCCCCGCCGCGGCGTGCCGCCGGTGGTAGCTGTCGTACTCCGCGCGCTGGGCGGCGATCTGCTCCTTGACCCGCGCCGCGAGGGCATCCCCCGCCGCCGCGGGATCGAGATCCAGCCAGAGGGGCAGCCGCCCGGCGCGGAGCAGGTGCTCCGGCGTGGTCATGCCGCGCCGCACCAGCTCCGGCGTCCGCTCCCGCGCCAGGGTCTCGAGCACATCCTCGGCATCGTCGAAGTGGAGGATGACCCGCTCCGCGGCCCCGAGGGCACCGCGCACCGCCGGCAGCACCGCCTGCGCCAGCCGCTTCCGCTCCTCCGGCGGCGGCACCGCCTTCCGCGCCGCGCCCAGCACCTGCCTGCCCTTGCGGCACGCCGCGAGGTAGGCCTCGATCTTCTGCACCGCGCCCACCATCCGGTCGTAGCACTGGCGCACGTCGTCGCCGAAGATCACCAGGCCGTGGTGCGCCAGGGTGAGGCCGATCGCCTCCGGCGGGATGCTCCCCGCCATGCCGCTCACCGTGCGCGCCAGGGGGAAGCCGGGCCGGGTGTAGGGCACGTAGACGATCTGCCCCTCGAAGATCTCGCGTACCAGCCGTTCCGCGGTGCCATCCGGCACGTTGGTGAGACTCATGGTCGCGATGTCATGGGTGTGGGCGATCACCCGGTGCGGCAGCAGCGAGTGCAGCGGCGTCTCGACGCTCGGCGCGGGCCCGTCGGCGAGCATGCACCCGGCCATGAAGCGCATCATCTCCGCGTCGCTCATGGCGGTGGCGCTGCCGAGCGGCGCCAGCCGGGGCAGCGAGAGCCTGGTAAACCCGGCGCGGTCAATGGTGCGGAGGTCGGTCCCGCTGCCCTTCACCAGCAGGGCGTCCACCCCGCCGCTTCCGTCGGGGGCCGGCAGCTTCACCTTGATGGAGGTGTTGCCGCCGCCCGGCTGCACCAGACGGGTCTCCTGCCCCAGGAGGTTGGACAGGTACACCAGCCCGTCGAGCGGGTCGGTGGTGTCGGGGGCGGCGGGGCGCCAGCGATGGGTAACGGTGGCGGGGGTCTTCGGGAAGGTCATGGGCTACAAGATGCCCCGGGCCGCCCCCCGGCGCGAGCGGGCGGCGGGGCCCCCGCCCCGCTGGCCCGCATCACCCCGGGCTCGTACCTTACGGGCCATTCTCCCACCCGGACCCGCGCATCAGCCTCGAACCCCGGCTCCAGACCGCCCTCGGCGACACCTACCGCCTGCTCAAGGAGCTGGGGGGCGGCGGGATGAGCCGCGTCTTCCTGGCCGAGGAGACCCGGCTGGGGCGGCAGGTGGTGATCAAGGTCCTGCCCCCCGAGATGGGGGCGGCGGTCAACATCGAGCGGTTCGAGCGGGAGATCCAGCTCGCCGCCCGGCTGCAGCACCCGCACATCGTGCCACTGCTCACCGCCGCCGCCTCGGGAGACCTGCTCTACTACATCATGCCCTACATCGCGGGGGAGTCGCTCCGGGCCAAGCTGGCACGGGAAGGAGAACTCCCCGTGACCGAGGCCGCCAAGATCCTGCGTGAGGTGGTGGACGCCCTGTCCTACGCCCACCGGAACGGCGTGGTCCACCGCGACATCAAGCCCGACAACGTGCTGCTCTCCGACGGCCACGCGGTGGTCACCGATTTCGGCGTGGCCAAGGCGGTGACCGCTTCCAGCGGCAAGTCCTCCCTCACCTCGCTCGGCGTGGCGCTCGGCACCCCGGCCTACATGGCGCCGGAGCAGGCCGCCGCCGACCCGCACGTGGACCACCGGGCGGACATCTACGCCGTCGGGACCCTGGCGTACGAGATGCTGACCGGCCGGACGCCATTCACCGCGCCGACCGCGCAGGCCCTGCTGGCCGCGCACATCACCCAGGTGCCGGAGCCGGTTTCCAAGCACCGGGCCGCGGTGCCCGCGGCGCTGAGCGGGCTCCTCATGCGCTGCCTGGAGAAGCGCCCCGCCGACCGGTGGCAGAGCGCCGCGGAGTTCCTGGCGCAGCTCGAGGTGGTGGCCACCCCCTCCACCGGCGGCCTGACCCCCACCGGCACCGCCCCGGCCGTCTCCAGCGGCACCGAAGAAGCCATCCGGAAGAGTCATCCGCTCCGGGTGGGGGTGCTCTTCGCGATTGCCTCCCTGCTGGTCATCGGCGGGGCTTTCCTGCTGGTGCGGGCGCTGGGCCTCCCCGACTGGGTGTTCTATGGCGCCATCGTCCTCATGCTCGCGGGGCTGCCGATCATCCTGCTGACCGGGCACTTCGAGCGCCGCCGGGCACAGGCCCGCGCGAGCGGCCGGGTGGTGACCACGCCCGAGGGCAGGGTCCATCACTGGTTCACCTGGCAGCGGGCCATCCGCGGCGGGGTGCTGGCCTTCGCCGCCCTCGGCGTGATCGCGCTGGGGTACACCGCCATGCGGCTGCTCGGCATCGGGCCGGTGGGCACCCTCATGGCCTCGGGCAGCCTGAGCGAGAAGGACCGCCTGCTGGTCGCCGACTTCGACAACCGCACCACCGACCCCTCCCTCGGCAGTTCCATCACGGAGGCCTTCCGCATTGACCTCGGCCAGTCGCCGGTGGTGCGCCTCGTGAGCCGGGCCGAAGTGGGGGAGGCGCTCACCCGGATGGAGCGCGACGCCGACGCCCCGATCACCCCGGCGCTGGCCCGGGAGATCGCCACCCGCGAGGGGGCGAAGGCGATCGTGGTCGGAGAGGTCAGCTCCGTCGGGAAGGGCTACGTGCTCTCGGCCCGGATCCTGGCGGCGGCGGATGGCGCCGAGCTGGTGGCGCTCAGGGAGACCGCGGACGACGACGCCGGCATCGTCGCCGCGCTCGACCGGCTCTCGGGACGGGTGCGGGAGCGGATCGGCGAATCGCTCAAGACCATTCGGAGCGGCGAGGCGCTGGAACAGGTCACCACCAGCTCCCTGGAGGCGCTCCGGCTCTACAGCGAAGGGTCGCAGTTGAATGACCGCGGCGAGGCGCCCCAGGCCATTCCGCTGCTGGAGCAGGCGATCGCCCTCGATAGCGGCTTTGCCATGGCCTGGCGCAAGCTGGCGGTGGCGCTCGGCAATGCCCGGGCGAGCTACGACCGGCAGGTGTCTGCCACCACCCGGGCCTACCAGCACCGCGACCGCCTGCCGGAGATCGAGCGGCAGTATGCCATCGCCTACTACCACACCAACGTGGACATCGACCCGGCGCGGGTGGAGGCGGCCTATAGGCGGGTGCTTGCCATCCGTTCGGATGACAACGTCGCGCTCAATAACCTCTCCCTGGCCCTGCTGACCCAGGGCCGCCCGGCCGAGGCGGAGAGCCTGGTCGCCCCGCTGGCGCAGCGCCGGGACTACGTGAACAACGCCAGCCTCCAGCTGGTCGCCGCGCAGGTGGGGCAGGGGCACCTGGACCGGGCGCGGCAGACCATTGAGGGGTTGCTCAAGTCGGCGCCGGATGCCGCGATGTACCTCTGGGCACGCAGCTTCGTACTCGAGGCCAGCCAGGACCATGATGCGGCCGCACGAGCCTGGGTCGACATGGGGCTCAAGACCCGTGATCCGGGGTACCAGGAATTGGTGCACCTGGGGCTGGGCGGGAATCACCAGAAGCGCGGCAAGCTGGTGGAAGCGGAGCGGGAGTGGCGCATGGCGATGAGCACCAGCGCCGCTCGCGGGCTGCCCGGCGCCGCGCTGGCCACCGCGGCGGCGCTGGCCCAGCAGTACCTGCTGCTCCGGGGAGACACCACCGGCGCGCTCCGGGTGCTGGACGGTGCATTGAGGCAGTTCCCGCTCGAATCCATCCCGACCTACGACCGCCCCTCGGCGGACCTGGCCACGACCTACGCCCTCGCCGGGCAGGGCGCCCGGGCCAGCCAGACACTCAAGGCGTACGAATCCCAGGTCCCCGAGGGGATCCGCCGCGGCCAGTGGCAGTACCACCGGGCCCGCGGGTGGGTCGCGCTGTCAGAAGGCCGCGCCGCGGACGCCGCGGCGGCCTTTGTACGGGGGCGGTTCTCGGGAGACTGTCCCGACTGCGGCGCGTGGGAGGAAGGCGTGGCCTTCGAGCGCGCCAACCAGCCGGACTCGGCGCTGGCCGCCTACCAGCGCGCCGCGGCCACCGGAACTACCTGGAAGTCCAGCGCCGATCCCTGGGGCCTCGCGCCCAGTCTCAAGCGGCTGGGGGAGCTCTACGAGGAGCGGGGCGACAAGACCCGGGCCATCGAGCACTACACCCGGTTTCTCGATCTCTGGAAGGACGCGGACCCGGTGCTCCAGCCCACCGTCCGCGAGATCCGGGGCCGGCTGGCACGACTCGCGGGGGAATCCAGGTGACCGAACCGATGGTCCTCAAGCTCGACATGATCCAGACCACCGCGCTCGCCGCGGTGGTCCTGTTCGCGGGATACGGCATCCGGCGCCGGGTCGGGGTGCTCGACCGGTTCAACATCCCGGCCCCGGTGGTGGGCGGGTTTCTCTTCGCCGCGCTGGCGCTCACGGCGCGGCTCACCGGGGTGCTGCAGTTCGAGTTCGACACCGCGCTGCAGGCGCCGTTCATGATTGCCTTCTTCACCTGCATCGGGCTGGGCGCGAGTCTCGGACTGCTCAAGGTGGGCGGCCCGCAGGTGCTGCTCTTCTGGCTCCTCGCTTCGGTGCTCGCGGCGATCCAGAATGGGATCGGCGTGGGGCTGGCGGTCGCCATGGGCGAGCATCCCTTCCTGGGGCTTCTCGCCGGTTCCATCACCATGACCGGGGGCCACGGCACCGGTGCCGCGTTCGGCAAGCTGATGGAGGACCAGTATCAGTTCACCGGGGCGGTGACCGTCGCCCTCGCCGCCGCGACGTTCGGGCTGGTCTCCGGTGGGCTGCTGGGCGGACCGATCGGGACGCGGCTCATCCGGCGGCACGGGCTCACGCCGGCGGCCGCGGCCGCCACCGCCGCCCCCGCGGGCCTGGAACACGCCGCGCTCGACTCGGAGATCGACACCGAGACTACCGGCGAGGCGCCTACCGCCTACCTCCTGCTGCAGGTGCTCACCGTCATCCTGGTCTGCATGTGGGCGGGTGGGCTGCTCTCCCGGTGGCTGGGACAGTACGTCACCCTGCCGGGGTACATCGGCGCCATGATCGTCGCGGCGGTGGTCCGGAACCTGGCCGACGCCAGCGGGGCGCTCAAGATTTCCCCGCGCGTGGTGGACGACATGGGGACGATCGCGCTGTCGCTCTTCCTGGCCATGGCGCTCATGTCGCTCAAGCTCTGGGAGCTGCTGGACCTGGCGCTCCCGATGCTGGTGATCCTCGCGGCCCAGGTGACGATGATGGGGACCTTTGCCACCTGGGTCACCTTCCGCCTCATGGGCCGCGACTACGACGCGGCGGTGATGGCCGGCGGGCATTGCGGGTTCGGCCTGGGCGCCACCCCCAACGCCGTGGCCAACATGAACTCGCTCGTCGAGCGGTTCGGCGCGGCGCCGCGCGCCTTCCTCGTGGTGCCGATGGTGGGCGCCTTCTTCATTGACTTCACCAACGCCATCATCATCACCACCTACATCAACCTCGTGGGGCCCTGAATGCGCCGGGGGCCGGCCGACTCGCGCCCCGGGGCCGGCCGCTGCATCTTGACCCGATGATCCCCATCCCCGCCGGGCTCGCCAGCTCCCTTGCCGACCGCTACCGCATCGAGCGGGAGCTGGGGCATGGCGGGATGGCCACGGTGTATCTGGCCGAGGACCTGCGGCACCACCGCCAGGTGGCGATCAAGGTCCTGCGTCCCGAACTCGCCGCGGTGATCGGCGCCGAGCGGTTTCTCACCGAGATCCGCACCACCGCCGCGCTGCAGCATCCCCACATTCTGCCGCTGTTCGATTCGGGGATCGCCAGCAGTCCAATCGCCGAATCGCCCAATCGCCCAATCGCCGAGTTTCTCTTCTACGTCATGCCCTTCGTCGAAGGAGAGTCGCTCCGCGACCGGCTGACGCGGGAGAAGCAGCTCCCGGTGGCGGACGCGGTCCGGATCGCGGGCGAGGTGGCGAGCGCGCTCGACTACGCCCACCGCCACGGCGTGATCCACCGCGATATCAAGCCCGAGAACATCCTGCTGCATGACGGCCGGGCGCTGGTGGCGGATTTCGGCATTGCGCTGGCCGCCAGCAAGGCCGGCGGCACCCGGATGACCGAGACGGGCATGTCCCTCGGCACGCCGCACTACATGAGCCCCGAGCAGGCCATGGGCGAGCGGGAAATCACCGGCCGCTCGGACGTCTACGCCCTCGGCTGCGTCACCTACGAGATGCTGGTGGGGGAGCCCCCCTTCACCGGCCCGACGGCGCAGGCCATCGTTGCCAAGGTGATGACGGCGGAGCCGGCGTCACTCACCGGGCAGCGGCGGTCGGTGCCGCCGGAGGTGGAAGCGGCGGTGCTGCAGGCGCTGGAGAAGCTGCCGGCGGATCGCTTCGCGACGGCGGCGGAGTTTGCCGCGGGGCTGACCACCGACCGCCCGGCGACTCGACGGCTCGGCGGCCCCGGCGCTCACACTCATGCCGCCGAGTCGCCGAGCCGCCGAGCAGGCCTGTATGTGGCCCTCGCCCTTGTCACGCTGCTTGCGGCCTGGGGCTGGCTGCGGCCCGCGCCCGCCGCGCCCCTGCCCTCCAAGCTCGCGATCCTGGTGTCCGGCCTCGGCGGTTCCGGCGGCCCAGCGGCGCAGCGCCAGCTCGCCATTGCACGGGACGGGAGTGAGCTGGTCTACGTCGCGGTCGGCTCCGATGGGGTGAATCGCCTGGTGCGGCACTCCCTTGATTCCGAGCAGGGAGCGATCATCCCGAACAGCAGCGGCCTGGCGGCGCCGCTGATTGCCCCAGACGGCAGCGCCGTGTTCGGAACCCAGTGGGCCCCCGCAGGCGCCTTTCGCATCCGGGGCGACGGCGGCGATCGCACCCCCTTGCCCGCCGGGTTCACCACCACCGGCTATGCCGACTTCGCGCCCGATGGCAGTATCTGGTTCGGTGGCGGGTTCTACGCTGAGGGAGCCCGGTCCGGGGTTTTCCAGTTGCTCGGGAACGATTCGATCATCGCGCATTTCGCCGGCCAGCACCAGGACCTGCAGCTCCAGGCGCTCCTGCCGGACGGCCGGCGGGCCCTCATGGTCCGCAGCGGGACGACGGCGATTACCGGACCCATCGTGCTGCTCGACCTCCGCACCGGGGAGACGACCACGGTGCTGGACCGGCCGCTGCTCGAGGCCAAATACACCTCAGGATTCCTGGTGACCGTGGCGCTGGACGGCACGCTGCAGGCGGTGCCGTTCGACCAGAAGCGTGGCAGTGTCACCGGGCCGGCGGTCACGATCGGCACCGGGGTGTCGGTGACCGGCACCGGGGTCGGTCAGGTCGCGGTAGCGGAGAACGGGACGGTCGCCTACATCCCGGAGGAGCCGCGCTCCCTGGTCTTCGTGGACCGGGCGGGCGCCTCCCGGGTCGCGGTGACGGAGCGGCACAGCTTTCACGCGCCGATGTTCTCCCCGGACGGGACCCGCCTCTCCACCGACTACATCTCGGGCGACGGCCGGGACGTCTGGATCCTGTCGCTGGCGCAGGGGACGCTCACCCGCGCCACCTTCGACCGGGACGGGCACGACGCCACCTGGGCCCCCGATGGCCGGTTCATCACCTACGCCTCCAGTCGCGGCGGCGCACTCGGGATCTTCCGCACCCGCCCGGGCAGCGCCACCGGCGCCGAATCGCTGTTCGTCTCGGAGAAACTGCTGTACACCGGCCTGCCGCTGCCGGACGGCTCCGGGTTCCTTACGGTGGCCAACGGGCTGAACGGTTCCTCGAGCAACGACCTGGCCCTCCTCGAGAACGGCGGCCGCGGACCCCTGACCGCGGTGGTCGCCAGCCCCTTCAGCGAGGTATATCCGTCGCTCTCGCCGGATGGGAAGTGGGTGGCCTTCGTCTCCGATCAGTCCGGCCGGCAGGAGGTCTACGTCCGGCCGCTGGCGGGGGATGGGGACCAGGTCCAGGTCTCCGCCGGGGGCGCCACCGAGCCGCTCTGGAGCCGGGACGGACGGGAGTTGATCTATCGCACCACCACGGGGGAGGACACCCGGCTCGTCTCGGCGCGGTTCCGAACCTCGCCGGCCTTCGAGATTCTTTCCCGGCAGCCGCTCTTCTCCATGGCCGACATCGTGGGGACCAATCCGCACACCAATTATGACCTCTCGCCGGACGGTCGTACCTTTGCCATGGTGCGCCGGAGCCCGGCGACGCGTATCATGGTGATCCAGCATCTGCCCGAGCTGGTACGCCGACTCCAGGGCAGCGGCCCGGCCAACTGACCGGCCGGGCCGTCATCGGTTCGAGGAGGCACAGATGACGATGACCGGACTGCGCACCACCTCCATCCCCGCCGATCCCGGCCCCAAGCCGCGGGATGAGGAGCTCGATCTCTTCGGCCTGACCCACATGGGGAGGGTGCGGAAGAACAACCAGGATCACTTCCTGCTGTGCACCGTGCACCCGCAGGTGCTGGTGCACGGCACCAGCCTGCCCATGCCGGAGGGACTCCCGCTCCGCGGCCAGCGGCTGGCCACGATCATGCTCGTGGCGGATGGCGTGGGGAGCGGGGCGGGCGGCGGGGAGGCGAGCCAGCTCGCGGTCGAGACCATCACCCGGTACGTCTCGACCAGCCTCCGCTGCTACCATGCCGCCGGTCTGGCCCACGGCGGGGAATTCGAGGAGGCGCTGCGCACCGCGGCCATCGAGGCGCACACCGCGGTCAAGGCCGAGGCGGCCACCCGGGCGGAGCCCGGCCGGATGGCCACGACCCTCACCCTGGCCATCGTCACCTGGCCCTGGGTGTACGTGGTGCAGGTCGGCGATAGCCGCTGCTACCACTATCTCAACGGGACGCTGCGGCAGGTGACCCGGGACCAGACCATGGCCCAGGCCCTGGTGGACGAGGGGGCCCTGCCCGCGGACCGGCTGGCCTCCTCTCCCTTCAGTCACGTGCTGGTGAGCGCGATCGGCGGCGAGTCGGCCACGCCGGTGGTGTCCCGCCTCGACATCCGCGACCGCAACTCGGTCCTGCTGCTCTGCAGCGACGGGCTGACCAAGCACGTCTCCGACGCCGAGATTGCCGAGCGGACCGGCGCCATGCAGTCCTCGGAACAGCTCTGCCGTACGCTCCTGGACCTGGCACTGGAACGGGGCGGCAGCGACAACATTACCATCCTGTCGGGGCGCGCCCCGGCGTAGCGGGCGTGACCTTCACGCCCGCTGTGGTTGCACTTCAATAGAGCAGGCCATGATGTACCGCATGCTGCTGGTGGCGACTGTTCTGGGTGTTCCGCTCGCCACCCAGGCGGGCCGCCCGGCACCGCCCCGGGTCGAGGCAAACGACAACCGCGCCCCCGCCGGCCGGCTCCGGCACGATACGCTGGCCATTGCGCTCGAGATCCGGCTGGGCCGCTGGTATCCGGAGGCGGACTCGGGCCCCTCCCTGCTGGTACCGGTCTTCGCCGAGGCGGGAGCCGCACCCCGGATTCCGGGGCCCCTGATCCGGGTACCCGTCGGGGCGGTGATCGCGGCCACCCTCACCAACCGGCTGGGCGATTCCACCGTCACCGTCCATGGCTTCTACACCCGCCCCGGGTCGGGCGCGGACTCGCTGGTCCTGGCGCCCGGCCAGCGGGCCCGGGTGACGTTCGCCGCGGGCGCGCCGGGGACCTACCTCTATCATGCCGTCGCCGGAACCGTGGACAGCCTGCACGAGCGGGAACAACTCGCGGGGGCGTTCATCGTGGACACGGCCGGGGCCCCGGGCGACGACCGGATCTTCGTGATCAACATCTGGAGCGATGGCCGGCTGACGCCCCGAGAGCGACACGCGCTGGCCATCAATGGGCGCAGCTTCCCCTTCACCGAGCTCCAGACCCTGCCGCTCGGCGGGCCGGTGGACTGGCGCTGGATCAACGCCACTCGGCGGAACCACCCGATGCACCTGCACGGCTTCTACTTCCAGGTGGACAGCAAGGGCCGGGAGGGGCGGGACACGGTCTATGCGCCGGAGCAGGCCTGGCAGGCGGTGACCGAGATGATGCTGGCGGGAAGTACCATGCGCATCCACTGGACCCCGAACCGGAGCGGCAACTGGCTGTTCCATTGCCACGTCGGATTCCACGTGGTGCCCACGGCGCGGATGGAGCCGCCCGCCGCGGGGAGCCACCAGCACTTCTCGGGTGACATGCGGGAACACATGGCGGGGCTGGTGCTGCCAATCACCGTGCCGGCGGGAGGCCCCCCGACCGAGCGCGGCGAGGCCCGCCGGCTCCGGCTCTACGTGCAGGCCGGCCCGGCGCGGGGGCGCGTCGCGCGGGCGCTCAGCTATGTCCCGGATCGCGGGGCGCCGCCCGCGCCCGATTCGGTCGAGTGGCCCGGCGGGCTGCTGGTCCTCACCCGCGATGAGCCCACCGATATCGTGGTCATCAACCGCCTGCCCGAGGCCACGGCGGTGCACTGGCACGGGGTGGAGCTGGAGAGCTATTGGGATGGCGTCGCGGGGTGGAGTGGCGCGGACGGGGTGCGGGCTCCGGTGATCGCCCCGGGGGATTCGTTCATCGCGCGGCTCACGCTGCCCCGGGCCGGCACCTTTATGTATCACACCCACCTCAACGACAACCTGCAGCTGGGCAGCGGGCTGTATGGGGCCATCGTGGTGCTCGAGCCGGGAGAGCGCTTCGATCCGGCCCATGACCATGTCTACGTGGCCGGCTGGAATGGGCCGAGCGGGCGGGACATGCTGGTCAATGGCGACTCCGCGGGCCCGCCCCTCCGGCTGCGTGTGGGCGAGCGGCACCGGCTCCGGTTCGTCAGCATCGGGCTCGCCAACCGGCCGCTCTTCACGCTCACCCGGGACAGCCTGCCGGTGCGCTGGCGGCCGCTGGCCAAGGATGGGCAGGACCTTCCCCCGTCACGCGCGGTGCCGGGCCCGGCGCGCGTCGCCCTGGCCGCCGGCGAAATCGCCGACATGGAATTCATTCCCGACCAGCCGGGGAGCTACCAGCTCGCCGCGGTGTGGCTCGGGGTACCCTTCTTCCGGCAGCGCATTGAGGTAGTACCGTAGCAAGAGACCCCTTTGCGCCTTGGCGTCTTTGCGGTGAATGCGGCGTGGCATGCGGGTAACCGCAAAGACGCAAAGGCGCGAAGAGGCAACGAACAGAGGCATTACACTCTTGGAGAGCGTATGGCGCGTCTTTCGCTGCTGCCTGTGTTGATTGCCCTCCCACTCTCCGCCCAGGCACGGCTCGCACCCCCCGGCCCGCGATTCGAGGTGACTTTCACCGCCATCCAGAGCGTCGCCCCGCTCGATGGCCGGCTGCTCGTCATGCTTTCCACCGATTCCAGCGCCGAGCCGCGGTTCCAGATCGGGGACCAGGAATCCACCCAGCTCATCTTCGGCGTGGACGTGGACGGCTGGCAGCCGGGCAAGGTGCGCACCCTGGATGCGCGCGCCCCGGGGTACCCGATCGCGACGCTGACCGATCTCCCCGCGGGCCGGTACCGGGTGCAGGCGCTGCTCAACCGCTACGAGACCTTCCGACTGGCGGACGGGCGGGTGCTCAAGCTCCCGCCCGACCAGGGCGAGGGGCAGCAGTGGAACCAGAAGCCGGGGAACCTCTACAGCGCCCCGCGGTGGATCACCCTCGACCCGAAGCAGCCGCAGGCCGTCCGCATCGCCCTGTCGCAGCGCATCCCGGCCGTCGAACCGCCGGCGGCGACACGCTACGTCCGCCATGAGCGCATCCAATCGAAGCTGCTCTCCGACTTCTGGGGCCGGCCCATGTTCCTCGGCGCCCACGTCCTGTTGCCGGAGGGCTTCGACAGCCACCCGGGGGCCCGCTACCCGCTGGTGATCGACCACGGCCACTTCCCCGCCACCTTCGAGCCCTGGCGGGAGACTCCCCCCGATTCGAGCCTGGCCCCCGACTACAGCGCGCGCTTCGACCTGCATGGCTACAACCGGATCCAGCAGCAGCATGCCTGGGAGTTCTACAAGGAATGGACCGGCCCCGGCTTCCCGCGGGTCCTGCTGATCCAGATCCAGCATCCGACGCCCTACTACGACGACTCCTACGCGGTCAACTCGGCGAACAACGGCCCCTACGGCGACGCAATCATGCGGGAGCTGCTGCCGTACCTCGAGCGCAAGTATCGTGGCCTCGGGGAGGGGTGGGCCCGCTTCACCTACGGCGGCTCCACCGGTGGCTGGGAGGCGATGGCGGTCCAGATGTTCTACCCGGATGAGTTCAACGGCGCCTGGGCTGCCTGCCCCGACCCCATAGATTTCCGGCAGTACACCACCATCAACATCTACGCCGACAGCAACGCCTACCGGAGCGGCGGACCGTGGAAGTGGGTGGAGCGCCCGGGGCACCGGAACCACCTGGGGCACATCCAGACCACCGTGCGCCAGATGAACCAACTGGAGCTGGTGCTCGGGACCCGGGGACGCTCCGGTGGGCAGTGGGACATCTGGCAGGCGGTGTATTCGCCGGCGGGCCCGGACGGCTACCCGGCGCCGATCTGGGACAAGCGGACCGGGCGCATCGACCACGCCGTGGCGGCCTACTGGCGCGAGCACTTCGACCTGGGCCACATCTTGGGCCGGGACTGGCCCACCCTGGGCCCGAAGCTCAACGGCAAGCTCCACATCTACGTCGGCGAGGGGGACAATTACTTCCTCAACAACGCCGTCTATCTTGTGGAGGCTCGCCTGCGGGAGCTGACCGGCCCGGTCCCGGACATCGAGGTGGATTACGAGCCGCGGGCCGAGCACTGCTGGAACGGCGATCATACCCGTCCCAACGCCTACAGCCGCCTGCGCTACGCCCAGATGTTCGTGCCCCGGATCATGGACCAGATCCGGAAGCGGCACCCGGCGGGCGCGGATACGCTGAGCTGGCGCTACTGACCCGTCCGGAGTGTCCATGCAGCAGGATCCGCTCGACGCCGTCTTCGACCTCCTCGCCGATGGCCGGGAGGTGGAAGCACGCGCCCAGCTCGACACCCTGATCCGCGAGGAGCCGTGGAACGGGTCGCTGCGCTCGATCCGCGCCCTGCTCCGGGTGGATCAGCAGGAACTCGATGGCGCGGCGGAGGATGCAGCGGCGGGGGTGGAGCTGGCGGAGGGGCATCCCTTCGCCCACTACTGCATGGCCACGGTGGAGCTGGCCCGGGGGGAGCTGGCGTTGGCCATCGGCTCCGCCCGCCGGGCTCAGGAGTTCGCGCCCGACTACGCCGACGCCATCCTGCTGGAGGCCCGCGCCCACGCCGCCGATGAACGCTTCACCGAGTCCCGGGACCTCGCTGCCCGCGTCATGGAGCTGGATCCGGAGAATGAGGAGGCGGCACTGCTCCACACCCTGACCGCCGGCGCCATGACCGGCGGCCGGTTGGACCAGGCATCGTGGCGCGCGCTCGCCGATCGCTTCCCGCTCAACCCGGTGGCCCGGGCGGGCGCCGGCTGGACCCGCCTCAGCGCCGGCCAGGTGAAGGACGCCCGGGTGGAGTTCGAGCAGGCGCTCGCCCTCGACCCCACCCTCCCCTGGGCCCGCGAAGGGCTGGTGCTGGCGCTCAAGGCGCGGAACCCGGTGTACGCCGTGCTGCTCCGCTTCTTCCAGTGGCTGGGCCGGTTCCCGAAGCGCACCCGCAACCTGTTCATCATCGGCGGCTTCATCGCCTACCAACTGCTCCGGGGGGTGCAGGCGTCCCACCCGGAACTGCGCTGGGTCGTCCTCCCGCTGCTGGTGATCTACATCGGCTTCCTGGTGTTGTCGTGGCTCGCGGACCCGCTCCTCAACCTGGTGCTCATGGCCCGGGCCGATGGGCGCCGCCTGCTGCGCCCCGAGGAGCGGCAGGCCGCGCTCCTCGTCGGGAGCTGTCTCGGGCTGGCGGGGCTCCTGGCCGGCGCGGCGGCGCTGAGCGGGGCCCGCGACCTCTACCTGGGCGCCTTCGGCGTGGGGCTCACCAGTTTCGGGGTGGCGGCGGCGTACAACCGCAGCGGCCGGCGACGCCGTCAGCTGCAGGCGGTGGCCGCGGCCGGGTTCGGGTGCGGGCTGGCCTCGGGCGTGGCGCCACCGCCGGCGGACGCGATCCTGCTCTTCCTCTGCATCCTCTGCGTCGGAATCGCGACCTGGACCAGCAGTCTCGGCAGCGACGATCCCGAACCCGCGCGCCCCTGAGGGCCCCGCCGATGCATCCCGACACCCGCGTCCTGCACGCCGGATACCCCGCGGGCCCCGGGCCGTACCTCCCGGGCCCGACCTTCGCCGCCACGTACGTCGCGCCCGGAGACCCGGCCCAGCATGCCTACACCTACGGCCGGTTCCACAATCCGACCTGGACCGCGTGGGAGACGGCGCTGGCGGAACTCGATGGCGGTCACGCCATCGCCTTCGGCTCGGGGATGGCGGCGGTCTCGGCGGTGTTCGGGGTCGTGCTCTCACCGGGCGACGTAGTGGTCATGCCCACCGACTGCTACTACACCACCCGCATCCTGGCCCGCGACTGGCTCGCGAAGCTCGGCATCGAGACCCGGCTGGCGCCCACACGGGGCAATGCGCAGCTGGAGCACCTCAAGGGCGCGAAGCTCCTCTGGCTCGAGACCCCCTCCAACCCATCGCTCGAAGTCTGCGACATCGCCCTGCTGGCGCGGGCGGCGGCGGAGCAGGGCTGCCTCGTGGCGGTGGACAACACCACCGCCACCGGCCTGCTGCAACAGCCGCTCGCGCTGGGAGCCACGCTCACGGTAGCCTCGGACACCAAGGCGCTCACCGGCCACGCGGATCTGACCCTGGGCCATGTCTCGGTCACTGATCCGGACCTGGCCGTCAGGCTCCGCACCTGGCGCACCCAGCACGGCGCCATCCCGGCGCCGATGGAGGTATGGCTGGCCCACCGCTCGCTTGCGACGCTGCCGCTCCGCCAGGAACGCCAGTGCGGGACCGCGCTGGCGCTCGCCACGATGCTCGAGGCCCGCGGCGGCCTGTCCCGGGTGCACTACCCCGGCCTGCCCGGACACCCGGGGCACGAGATCGCGCGGCGGCAGATGCGGGCCTTCGGCTCGGTCCTGAGCTTCGACCTCGACACCGAGCCCCGCGCCGATCGGTTCCTCAAGCGGCTCCGGCTCGTCCGGGAGGCCACCAGCTTCGGCGGCGTGCATTCGAGCGCCGAGCGCCGGGCCCGCTGGGGCGGGGACGCGGTGAGCCCCGGGTTCATCCGCTTCAGCGTCGGGGTGGAGCACCCCGGGGACCTGCTGGCGGATGTGGCGCAGGCACTGGATGCGGCGGGGTAACGCAGCCCGTCAGTCGCAGGCGAAGCATCGCTCCACCCGCGCCATGAAGCAGCCAGCCTCCGCGTTCCGGAGGTGGACGTACTCCGCCGGCGTCCCCTCCAGCACCCGCCGCACCACCGCCTCGGGGCCCTCGCCGTTCACCCGGACCTGGGCCACCAGCGTCCCGCCGCGGGAGAAACCTTCGACCACCGTCGGGAGCACCTGGAGGTCAGGCGGGTAGTCGAGCCCGTCGTAGCGTTCGCACCCGTCCGCGTGAATGAACACGGGCCCCGGCGCGGGCAGGCTCCCCGGCTCGGCGAACGGCTGGTAGGTGAACAACAGTCGGTCTTCCTCGCCGACCTTGAAGGTCCGGAGGCAGAGCCGGCAGGGGCCGTAGCCCCGGGCCCGTTCGCGATGCGCGGGGTGACCGTACTGCGGGGATCGCAGCGTGGCGCGCGCCTCGAGGGCGAGCGCGGTGGGGATGCCGGAATACCTGAAGACCGCCATGACCGCTCCTGTGCTGGGTAACAGGAGCCAGTCTAGGGATTCCGGAGAGGCGCGGCTATCCGAGCCTTGCGGTCGAATTCAACTGCAGGAGAACCAGGATCAACCGCAAAGGCGCAAAGAGCGCAAAGCAGGTCAGTTACACCTGGCGGACTTTGCGACTTTGCGTCTTTGCGGTTGGACTTCTCGCGCGTGTGACCTAGAACGGCTTGAAGGCCGCTGCCCAGGCCGCGACGCCGCCGAGCACCGGATAGAGCAGGAAGAGCGGCCTGGCCAGGGCCGGCCGCCGGTACGGCAGCAGCACCAGGAAGGTGAGCACCAGCCACACCACCACCTTGAGCCAGACCCAGCCCGGGAACCCGCTCACCAGCCCCAGCCGGGCCAGCATTCCGAAGCCGCCGAGGAGAACGAGGAAGGCGGCGGTGCCGTGGAGCGCCGCGAGCAGCTTCCGGTTCGGGTTGCTCTCGCGGCTGCCGCCGGCCGCTACCACCATGGCCAGCCCGCCGAACGAGAGGAACAGCAGCATGATCGCGACCAGGTGGATCGCGCGGTACACTTCGATAGGTATCATGGGCGCAAGGTAATCACGGTGCCCCATGTCGGAAAACCACCCCCTCACGCCCACCCGGCCAGGACCTTCTACAGCCGGCGCCGTGGAGTGGGTAATAGAGGGAACGCAGCTTACCCCCGACCCCTGGAGCACCGATGGACGACGCCACCGCCACCATGATCCGCAACCTCGAAGCGAAGACCGGGAAGACCCTCGACCAGTGGGTCGCCCTGGTGAAGAAGCTGGGCGACAAGAAGCACGGCGAGGTCGTGGCCCACCTCAAGGAGCAGCACGGGCTCGGCCACGGCTATGCCAATCTCGTGGTCCACGCGTCGAAGGGCGGTCTCGCCGCGCCCGACGCCGCGGGCGGGGAGGACCTGGTTGCTTCCCAGTACGCCGGGGACAAGGCGGGCCTCCGCCCGATCTACGACCGCCTGATCGCGGAAATCGGAAAGTTCGGGAAGGACGTCGAGGTGTCCCCCAAGAAGACCTATGTCTCGATCCGGCGGGCCAAGCAGTTCGCCATCCTGCAGCCGAGCACCAAGACCCGGTTCGACGTGGGAATCAACCTGAAGGGGGTCGCCGCGAAGGGGCGGCTGGAGGCGTCCGGCTCGTTCAGCAGCATGGTCTCCCACCGGGTCCGTCTCGAATCAGCCACTGCGGTGGACCGCGAACTGGTGGGATGGCTCAAGCAGGCGTATGATGCGGCGGAGTGACTCCGGCCTGCCGCAGCTTGGAGAGTCCCGTTGCGCCCTGTCCTCTTTCTCGTGTTGCTGGCGACGGCGGCGCAGCCCGCCCGGGGGCAGGCCGTACCGAGTCGGGGCGGTACCTGGCTGGACGCGGGTCTCGGTGGTGGCAACTCCGGTCTGAATGCCGCCATCAGCATCACTCGCCGCAGCGGCATCCACGGACTCACCGTGCGCGGCCTGGTGGCGGCGCGGATCCGTATAGGGCGCTTCGACAAGACGAGCTCCCGGACCTTTGCGGACCTGGGCCTGCTGTACGGCCTCCATGGCCGCTCCGGCAATACCCTGTACACCGCACGGGCGGGGATCGGCGCTGTCTGGTACCACCGCGAGTATTCCGACTCGACCCCGACGTACGACGTCAACGCGGCGTTCGGGGTGCCTTGGGAGGTCGGAGTGACCCAGGTCTTCGGCGGGAACTTCGGCCTCGGTGTCCGGCTGGCCGGCAACCTGAACGCCTACCACAACAACATCGGTGGCCTCCTCGTGCTCCATCTCGGACAAGCCTGGTGATCATGGCCCCTCGCCCTCGTCGGACCCGCGCCGCGGATGAACTCGAGACGCTCCCCGCCGTCGGCCCCAGTATCGCGCGGGATCTCCACGACCTTGGCATCCACTCCGTGGCGGCGCTTCGGCGGCGGGACCCGGAGCGGCTGTACACCGCGCTCAACGCCCTGCGCGGGGTGCGCCAGGATCCCTGTGTGCTCTACACCTTCCGCTGCGCGGTGTACGCCGCGCGCACCGCGCGGCCCCGGCCGGCGCTGCTCAAGTGGTGGAACTGGAAGGGCCGCACCCTCGCCGGCATCGCCGCGCTGCTCCTCGTCGCGGCGCTGGCCGCGGCGCCGCTCGGCGCCCAGCACCTCGGCCGGGTAGAGTTCCCCAACAGCGGCCGGCCGGCGGCGCAGGCGCCGTTCCTCCGGGGGCTGATGCTGCTGCACAGTTTCGAGTACGAGGATGCCGCCGGCGCCTTCCGCGAGGCGCAGGCCGCCGATCCCGGCTTCGCCATGGCGTACTGGGGCGAGGCGATGACCCACAACCACCCGCTGTGGAACGAGCAGGACCAGGCCGCGGCCCGGGCCATCCTCGAGCGACTCGGACCCACCCCAGAGGCGCGGCGGCTCAAGGCGCCCACCGAGCGGGAGCAGCGCTACCTGGAGGCGGTCGAGCGGCTCTACCTCCTCGACACGCCCAAGTCCACCCGGGACACCCTCTACAGCCTGGCCATGGAGCGGATCGCCCGCAGCTTCCCCGAGGATGACGACGGCCAGACGCTCTACGCCCTCTCCCTCATGGGACTGAGCCAGGGCACCCGCAACATTCCGAGCTACATGCGCGCCGGCGCCATCGCCGAGGAGATCTACCGCCGGAATCCCCAGCATCCCGGCGCGCTGCACTACATCATCCACGCCTTCGATGATCCGGTGCACGCGCCGCTTGGCCTGCGCGCCGCGCGGGAATACTCCGCCATCGCCGCCGACGCCGACCACGCGCAGCACATGACCACCCACATCTTCCTGGCGCTCGGCATGTGGCCGGAGACGGTGAAGCAGAACGCCATCGCCGCCGGACCCGACAGCGCCGGATGGCGGCCGGGGCATTACACCTCCTGGCATTCGTATGCCCTGCTGCAGCTGGGGCAGTACCAGGCGGCGGCACGCCACCTCGCCACCGTGCGCCGGAACCTCGCCGCGACGGTCACGCCCGGTCGCCTCGGCTACATGGTGACGATGCGGGCGCACTACCTGATCAACACCGAGCGCTGGACCGATAGTGCGGCCGGATGGGCGCTGCAGCTGGACCGGAGCCCGCCGGGGGTGCGGGCCATCGACGCCTACGTGCTCGGCGTGGCGCAGCTGGCGCAGGGGAAACGCGCCCCGGCCCAGGCGGCCCTGGCCGCGCTGGATGCGATGGCGCAGGCGGCGGCGCGGGACACCAGCATGCTTGGCGGCACCAAGGTGCCGGGGATCCTGGCCGACCAGCTCCGTGCCCGCCTGCTGTGGGAACAGGGCCGCCGGGACAGCGCCCTGGCGCTGCTGCGCACCGCCGCCGGGAAGGAGGAGAGCATCCCCGCCGAGTTCGGCCCGCCGGATATCGTGAAGCCGACGTACGAGTTGATGGGAGAGCTGCTGCTCGCGGCGGATCGTGCGCCCGAGGCGATGCGCGCCTTCACCCGCGCGCTGGAACTGGCGCCGGGGCGCTCGCTCTCTTTGCTGGGGCTGGCCCGCGCGGCGCGCACGGCGGGAGACGACGCCGCGGCGGGGCGGGCGCTGGCGCGGCTGCAGGACAACTGGCGCGCGGCGGATGCGGGCATCGCCGGGCTCGCCGAACTCTCCCGGAGCCGCGCCTCCGACTGATCGGCGGATCAGGTCACGGCAGCCGCGCCCCCGGCGTGGACCGCCCGCCCTGATGCAGCACCATTCCGCTCGCCGCGCCGGAGCTGTCGAGGATGAACTCCACCTCCGCCTCCACCACCTTGAGGAAGAACCGGGTGGCGCTCGCGGCGTACACCCGGAAGCGGGGCTGGTTGGTGGCCTGCACGAAGAGCTTCTCTCCCTCCGCCGTCACCTCCACCACGAACGTCGGCGCCAGCTCGTAGCGGCCAACGTACTTCCGGAGCGTCGCCTCCGGCACCGCCACCTCCGGCCGCGCCGGCGCCGGGTGCCGCAGCGGCACCGAGCCATCGAGCACGTGCAGGCCGATGTCGTCGATGTCCCCCGCGCTGGCCGAGAGCACCACGACGTTCGCCCCCGAGGCGGGATCGAACCCCGCAAAGCTGTGGTAGCCCCCGGTCTGGCCGTTGTGCCACACGATGCGCTTTCCGTTCCGCTGCAGCACATGCCACCCGAGCCCGATGGACAGATTGGGCGGCACCGCCGGCCGCCGCGGCTCGATGGCGAGCCTGATCGCATCCCCCACCCGTCCCGCCGGCGGTGAGACACAGGCCGCGATGAATCGCAGCATGTCATTGACCGTCGAGCGCCACGCCCCCGCCCCCGCCAGCACGTCGAACTCCCAGCTCCGCACCGGCTCCAGGCTCACGTCGTGGCCCTGCGCCAGCCGGGCGGCAAGCGGCGCCGTGAGCGTCATCCGGGTGTCCCGCATTCCCAGCGGCTCCAGCAGCCGCTCCGTCACCAGCGCCTCATACGATTTCCCGGCCCGGAGCGCGAGCGCATGGCCCAGCAGCCCCATCCCGAGGTTGGAGTACTCGTAGCTGGCGCCCGGATCCCGCGGCAGGGTGTACCCGTTGAGAAAGGCGTAGAGCTGCTCGGCGCGGTAGTCGAGGTACGGGTTGGTGGGATCGGCAGGCTCCAGCGCCGGGAGGCGCGGCAGCCCGGAGGTGGCGGTGGCCAGATCCAGGAGGGTAATGACGCGCCCATTCCGGCTAGGCACCTTCACCGAGGCCGGCAGGTAGCGCTGTACCGGATCCTCCAGCGCCACTTCTCCCCGGCCCACCATCTCCGCCAGCAGCAGGGTAGTGAGCACCTTGGAGATGGAGCCGATCTCGAGCACCGTCTGCCCGTCGAGCGGCGCTGACCCCGCGCCACCCTGCCGGCCGACGGCGACCACCCGCGGCCCGCCCGGCTCGCGTACGCCCAGCACGATCCCGGTGGAACCGCCGCGCTCCACCCGGGTGGTCAGGATGGCGCGGAGCGAATCCGATGGCAGCGCCTGCCACTGGGCAGCGAGGGGAGGTGCGGCAGTCAGCAGCAGGACCGACGCCAGGGAAAGCCGGCCAGGGGTCGTCACGACGCCTCGAGCGGGGGAAAGGGGACGGGGAGACGCTGCCGGGCCCGGGTCAGACGGGGGCGAGCACTCCCGAGAGCAGCGCCTTCGCCTCCATCACGATCCGGGCCAGGTGGCCGGCGTCGCGGAAGCTCTCGGCGTACAGCTTGTACACGTTTTCCGTGCCGCTGGGCCGGGCCGCGAACCAGCCGCTCCCGGTGGTGACCTTGAGCCCGCCGATCGGGGCGTCATTCCCCGCTGCCCGGGTCAGGCGGGCGGTGATCGGATCCCCCGCGAGGGTCGGCGCGGCGACGGCCTCCGGCGTGAGCCGCTTGAACCCGGCCTTCTCCGCCGGGGTGCAGGGGGTGTCAATGCGGGTGTACACCGGGGCGCCGTGGCGGGCGGTCAGCTCGCGGTAGTGCTCCCCCGGGTCCCGGCCGGTGACGGCGGTGATCTCCGCCGCCAGCAGGCAGAGCAGGATGCCGTCCTTGTCGGTGGTCCAGACGCCGCCGTCCCGGCGGAGGAAACTCGCGCCCGCGCTCTCCTCGCCCCCGAAACAGACCGTGCCGTCGAACAGCCCCGGGGTGAACCACTTGAAGCCGACGGGCACCTCGAGCAGCGTCCGGCCCGCCGCCGCCACCACCCGGTCAATGATGGCGCTCGAGACCAGCGTCTTCCCCACCGCGGCCACGGCGGGCCACCCGGGCCGGTGCCCCAGCAGGTAGTGGATGGCCACCGCCAGGAAGTGGTTCGGGTTCATCAGCCCCACCGAGGGGGTCACGATGCCGTGGCGGTCGGCGTCGGGGTCGTTGCCGAAGGCGACGGCGAAGCGGTCCTTCAGGGCCACGAGGCTCGCCATCGCCGACGGCGACGAGCAGTCCATGCGGATCTTGCCGTCCTTGTCGACGGTCATGAAGGCGAAGGTGGGATCGACGACGCGGTTGACGACGGTGAGGTCGAGGCCGTACCTGGCCGCGATGGGGTCCCAGTAGTCGACGTTGGAGCCGCCCATGGGGTCGACGCCGATCTTCACGCCGGCCCGCGCGACCGCCTGCATGTCGACGGCGGAGGCGAGGTCGGCCACGTAGG
>JANRJZ010000003.1:0-16463 GCA_033763675.1 Gemmatimonadota bacterium | reverse complement strand
GGAATGTTGAAGAGCCCCTCGTTCACCGAGCCCATCGGGATCCCGTTGCTGCGCGCGGCAAAGGTGCGGGTGACCTCGTGTCCGATGGCGAGCCTGGCCGGAATCGTCGCCTCCGGATCGGGCTCCGACACCAGGTCCTTCCGGAAGCCGGTGAAGAGGCTGCGCCCCGGCCGCAGCCGGATCCGGTTGTCCTCCCACTGCATCGCCAGCAGGATGGTGGTCCGCTCCGCCCATCCGGGCAGGACGTGGGTCCGCAGGAAATCCCCCGGCCGCCGGGCCAGGTCGAGCAGCGACTGGCCCAGCCGGGAGAGCAGGCCCCCCGACTCGATCATGGGCCCGCCCAGGAGCCGCATCGCCGAGCTGCCGGCGGGATATCGCACCGGCTCGATCGTGGTCACCGGGTCCGCGCTGAAGATCGAGGTGATCGCGATCCCCTGCGAATAGTCGGTCTCCGCCGTGCGCGCCACGCTGCCGAGCAGCGCCTCGTTGTTGGTGCGCACCATCTTGCCGAGTCCATGGGAGATGGCCGGCAGCGAGCCGGTCACGTCCCGGCAGCGGAACAGGAGCCGCAGGGTACCGAGGGTACCGGCGGAGACGATCACATTGCGGGCGCGCAGGGGGACGCCGGTCCGCCGCAGCGCGCCGCGGCTCTGCTTGTGGTGGACCTCGTACCGCGCGCCATCGGCCTGCACCCCGGCGAGCGGGCGGATGTCCCGCACCGTGGCGTCGGGGATGATCTCGGCACCCCACCGCTCCGCAAAGTGGAGGTAGTTCTTGGGGAGGGTATTCTTGGCGTTGTGGCGGCAGCCCACCATGCAGGCGCCGCAGTGCTGGCAGCCGCGCCGCGCCGGACCCTCGCCGCCAAAGTAGGGATCGGGAACCTCGACCCCTTCGCGGCCCGGTTCCCCGAAGAAGGTCCCCACCGGCACCGGGCGGAAGCTGTCGCCGCGCCCCAGGTCGGTGGCGATCTGGCGCAGCAGGTGATCCGCCGGCCAGAGCCTCGGATTCTCCGTTACGCCGAGCATGCGCCTGGCGGTGGCGTAGTGCGGCTCGAGCGCCCGGCCCCATTCGATCGGCTTCCGCCACGCCGCCGACTCGAACGCCGCCGACCCCGGTTCCATCAGCACGTTGGCGTAGCCGAGGCTGCCGCCGCCGACCCCCGCGCCATGCAGCACGAAGACGTTCCGGAAGGCGCTGATCTGCAGGATGCCGTGGCAGCCGAGGCTCGGCGCCCAGAGGTAGCGGGGAAGGTGCCAGGTGCTCCGGGCGAAATCGTCGTCGGCGAAGCGGCGCCCGCGCTCCAGCACCGCGACCCGGTAGCCCTTCTCCGCCAGCCGCATCGCGGACACACTGCCGCCGAAGCCGGAGCCGATGATGACGTAGTCGTAGGATTCGTGCACGCCGAAGCGTAGAGGGCGGCGCCGGGCGCCGCAAGCGCGCGCGCGCGGACCCTGAACACGACTTGGCCGAAAGGATTGGAGCGTACTACTTTCGCCCGTTCTCCCGTGTGCCCTTGATGATCGGACCTTCATGAAGCTCGTACCGCAGCTGATGCGCCGCCGCCTCATCGTCGTGACGGGGAAGGGGGGCGTGGGCAAGACCACCCTTGCGGCGGCGCTGGGCCGGATCCTCTCCGCCCAGGGGCGGAAGACGCTGCTGCTCGAGATCGACCCGCGCGAGAGCCTGCACCAGCTGTTCGGGACCGAGCCGTCGGGCGGTGCCATCATCAAGATCACGCCGAAACTCGGGCTGCAGAATCTCCAGCCCAGGGCCGTCGTCGAAGGGCTGGTGCGGGAAAAGGTGCCCATCCCGCCGATCGCCAACCGCATCATCAACAGCCCCGTCTTCAAGCAATCGGTGGATGGCGCGCCCGGCCTCAAGGAGATGGCCGTGCTGGGCTACGCCCTCCGCACCGTGCTCGGGGAGTACCGCCACTCCGCCGATGTGGTGATCCTCGACGCCCCCGCCACCGGGCATGGCGCCTCGATGCTCGCGGCCCCGCTCGACCTCGCCGAGGCGGTGTCCGGCGGGCAGCTCGGCGAGATGTCGCGGCAGCTGGCCGACTTCATCGCCAACCCGCACGAGTGCGCGGTCATGCTCGCCACCCTCGCGGAGGAGATGCCGGTACAGGAGACGATCGAATTGATCGCGCTGCTCAGGAAACGGCTGGGCCGGCCGCCGGAAGCGGTGCTGGTCAACGGTCTCTACCCTGTCTTTCCCGGAAAACCGCCGAGCCGCCGGGGCGCCGAGCCGCCGAGCCTCTCGCTCTGGCGCGACCGCCGCGCGGTGAACGAGCGGGAGCTGGAGCGTCTAGCGGGCGCCTGGAGCGGGACCATGGCCGAGCTGCCGCTGCTCCCGCTCACCCGCGGGCCCGCCCTGCTGGACCGGATGGTGGCCACGATGGAGACCGCCCTGCCATGAGCCTCGGGAGCCTGGACCAGCGGCTGCTGGTGTTCGTTGGCGCGGGCGGGGTGGGAAAGACGACCCTCGCGGCCGCGACCGGGCTGGTCTCCGCGCAGGAAGGGGCCCGGACCCTGGTGATGACCTTCGACCCGTCGCTGCGGCTCAAGGATGCGCTCGGGGTCGGGGAGGAGGCGAAGGACCATCCCGTCCGGGTGCCGGAGGCGGACGGCAGCCTGGACGTGGCCCTGCTCGACGCGCGGGTCACCTTCGACCGGCTGATCCGGCGGTACGCCCCCGACGCGAAGGCGGCGGACCGGATCTTCAACAACCGCTTCTATCGTGACCTCGCCGGTAACCTCGCGGGGATCCTCGAGTACATGGCGGTGGAGCGGCTGTTCGAGGTACAGGCCGAGGGGAAATACGACCGCGTCATTCTCGACACCCCGCCCACCCGCCAGGCGCTCGATTTCCTGGAGGCGCCGGACCGGATCGTCGGCTTTCTCGACAGCGGGGCGGTCAAGATCGCGCTGGCCCCGTGGTGGGAGAAGGGTGGGGGGATCACCCGGCTCCCCTTCCGGCTGGCGGCCGAGGGGGCCGAGGGGATCGCGGACCGGCTGGTGGGGGCGCGGCTGCTGCAGGACGTGGTGGAATTCTTCCGGGCCTTTGCGCCCCTCTACGGCGGCTTCCGGGCCCGGGCCGGAGAAGTGCGCAAGCTGCTGCGCGCCAAGGGGACCCTCTTCGTCCTGGTGAGCGGCCCGGGGGAGGACCGGATCCCGGACGCCATGTTCTTCGCCCGGAAGCTGCGCGAATCGGGGCACCGCGTGGGCCCGATCGTGGTGAACCAGGTGCACCCGGTGGTGACCACCCCCGGCGATCTGCCCCCCGAGCTCGCCGAGGGGATGGCGCTCTTCCGCTACCTCGGCGAGCGCGACGCCCGGGGGCTCGAGCGGCTGCGCGGCCTGCTGTCGCCCGGGGAGCCGATGGTGTCGCTCCCGCTGCAACCGGCGCCGCCCGCCGACCGCGACGGTCTGGAATCCCTCGGCCGGCTGCTCACCGACCAGCTCGGCTGACGCCGCCGGGCGGCGCCCGCCGCCAACCCCGCCGCCCGCCGCCACTTACCGCACCGCGACAATCGGGGCTTGCTTTTTTGCCGCAATGCGGTATCTTGCGGTCGTCCCGAAGCGAGGTCAGCATGATCCGGCTCATCAAGCGTTACGGCGGCGGCAGCCGCAAGCTCTACGACACCGAGGAGAGTCGGTACGTCTCCCTGGACGAGATTGCCGCCTGGATCCGCGAGGGTCAGGAGCTGCGGGTGGTGGACAGCGCGGGAGGGGAGGACGTGACCTCCCAGACGCTGGCCCAGATCATCTACGAGGACCACAAGCGGGGCGTCGCCTTCCTGCCGACGGAATTCCTGCACGACGTCATCCGTCGCGGCGGGCGCGCCATCCAGGAGAATGTGGAGCGGGTCCAGGCGGGCGTGGACCGGCTGGTGCGGGCCTCGGTGGAGAAGATCACCCCGGTGTCCGGGATGCAGGAGGAGCTGGACCTGCTCCGGGACCGGCTGGCGGAGCTGGAGGCGTCCCTCACCCAGCTCGAGGAGCACCGACCCAGGCGGGCCAAGGCACGGGGACGGGTCCGGCGGGCGGGGTAACACACGGTACCAGGAAGTCATCTACCCATAGCATGACCGGCCCGAGGCCGGCAACCCGGAGGAACATATGACGAAGAAGAATGGCAAGAAGGCGCGGGCGCTGCCGATGCTGAAGGAGTCGGCGCAGGAGATCTGGCTGGCGGGCCTGGGCGCGTTCGCCCTCGCCGGCGAAGAGGGCGGCAAGCTGTTCAAGCAGCTGGTGCGGAAGGGCGAGGGGATGGAGAAGATGAACAAGGCCCGGATCAACGTGCTGGTGGGGAAGGCGGAGGATCTCCGTGGTGAGGCCCGGACTGCGGTGGCCAAGCTGACCGTGCCGATCGAGACCGGCATGACCAATGCCATGCACCGGCTGGGCGTGCCCACCCGGCGCGAGATCGCGACCCTGACCAAGCGGGTCGAGGAGCTCACCAAGGTCGTGGCCAAGTCCAAGACCCGCGCCGCCCGGACCCGTCGCGCCGCCACCCGCGGCTGACCGAGGTCACGATGCCCACCGCCAGGCGGGGGCGTCAGCATCGCCGGCTGGGGCTCGCCCTGGCCGGTGGTGGCCCGGCGGGCGCCGTGTACGAGATCGGCGCCCTCCGGGCCCTGGAAGAGGCGGTGGAGGGACTCGACCTCACCACCTGTTCCGTGTACGTCGGGGTCAGCGCGGGCGCGTTCATCGCGTCCTCGCTGGCCAACGGCCAGTCCACCACCAGCCTGGTCCGAGGGCTGGTGCGGGATGAGCCCGGCGAACCTCCCTTCGACCCCGCCGCCTTCTTCCTTCCCGCCTACGGGGAGTGGATCCAACGGGGGTTGCAGCTGCCGGGGCTCGTGGCCGACACGCTGTGGCAGCTGGGCCGCTCTCCCAATCACCGCACGCTGGTCCAGTCCTTCATCCGCCTCTCCCGCGCCCTGCCCCTCGGCCTGTTCGACAACGCGCCGGTCCGGCGCTATCTCGAACGGCTCTTCAGCCGCCCGGGACGGACCGACGACTTCCGCAAGCTCCGGCAGCGGCTGTTTGTCGTGGCCGCCGACCTCGAGTCGGGCACGCCGGTCGTGTTCGGCTCGCGGGGCTGGGAGCGGGTCCCGATTTCGCAGGCGGTCCAGGCCAGCACCGCGGTCCCGGGACTCTATCCCCCGGTGGAGGTCCAGGGCCGCTTGTGCGTGGATGGCGTGCTGCTCAAGACGGTCCATGCCTCGGTGGCGCTGGAGCATGGGGCCAGGCTGCTGTTCTGCATCAATCCGCTGGTGCCGGTGGATGTGGCGCAGGGGGAGGCGAGCGGGGCGCTGGAGCGGGGGGCGCTGCTCCGGCGCGGCGTGCCGGCGATCCTGTCCCAGACCTTCCGCACCCTGATCCACTCCCGCATGGTCGTGGGGATGTCGCGCTACCGCACCCACTTCCCGGGGGCGGACGTGGTGCTGCTGGAGCCGGAACGCAGCGAGTACCAGCTCTTCTTCAGCAACATCTTCACCTTCAGCTCCCGGCGCGAAGTCTGCGAGATCGGGTACCAGGCCACCCGCCGGGACCTCTGGCGGCGGCGCGCCCAGCTGGCGCCGGTGCTGGCGCGGCACGGGCTGCGGCTTCGGGTCGAAGCGCTGGAGGACCAGGCGCGGAGCGTCTGGGACGGGGTGGGGATGCCGGCGGGGCGGCCGGGCACGGCGGTGACCGAGCGGCTGGGGGACCTGCTGACCCGGATCGAATCGGCGCCGCCGGCACGGCGCCGGGCCCGCAGGCGCGCCTCCTAGGCGTGCGCCGCAGGGGCGACCGGCCGGTCGCCCCTACAGCGCGCGCAGGGCCTCGAATTCCTCCTCGAACGCCCGGGTCAGGTCGCGGGCGTCGGGGATCAGGCCGGCGTCCACGATCACCCCGACCTGCACCTTTCCCGCGAAGCTGAGCACCGAAATCCCCAGCCCGATGTTCGCGCGCTGGGGCACCCAGAACATCATGTTGCGCACCCGCCGGCCCGCCAGCGTCAGGTCCCGCTGCGGGCCCGGCACGTTGGTGACCACGGCGGTGCACTTGTTGGCCAGGAAGTCGATCAGCCAGCGGCTCACCGCCTGGGGCAGCGCCGCCAGCAGCGCCCGCTGGATGCCGTACACCACGATGGGCGCCGCCGAGCGCTTGAGTTCGTCCATCCGCAGCTTCACCTGGGTCACCCGGGTGGCGAGGTCCGGAATCCCGGCCGGCAGCTCCAGCGGCACCGCGGCGAACTTGTTCTCCATGGCCAGCCGCTCGCTGGGGCGGCGCACGTTGACCGGCATCGACACCCGGACCCGGTGGATGGTCTGGTTCGCGTGCCGCGCGAGGTAGCGGCTGATCGCGCCCGAGACGCAGGCCATCAGCACGTCGTTGACGGTGGCGTCGAGCCGGTTCTTGGCCGCCTTCACCACCTCGAGGTCGAGCGGGGCGGTCCAGGCCACCAGCTTCCGGCCCGAGACCGCCGGCCCATGCAGGGCGTGGCGGTCGGGGGTCCAGAGCAGCCGCCGGATGAGGATGCCCGGCGCGGCGAGGGGCACGGCGATCATCTGCAGCATCCCGCGCCCGGGCGCGCCCGCCGCCGGCCGGATCGCGCCCCGGGGCACCGCCAGGTGCTCCGCGGTCATCTCCTCCATGAAGGCGAAGATCACCGCCATGAGCGCAATGCCGTCGGCGATGCTGTGGTGAATCCGCACCACCACGGCGCTGCCCCCGGTCTCGAACTCCTCCACGAAGTGGAACTGCCACCGGGGACGATCCTCCGGCAGGGGCCGGCTGGCCTCCGCGCCGGCGAAGCGCTGCAGTTCCTCGGTGGTGTGGATGTCGCGGTCCGCTGCGGCGAAGATGTGGCGACTGATGTCGAAGTCCGGGTCCTCTTCCCACCGGGGGGAGGAGCCATGCCAGACCACCCGGTGGCGGAAGCGGGCGTAGCGCCGGCCCTCCTCCGCCTCCAGCACCCGGACCCGGAAGGTGTCCCGCAGGGTCTGCAGGTCGAGCCGGTCGGTGGTGATGATCGCGTTGATCACCATCGGGTTGGTGGCGGTGTCCTGCAGCCAGATGGCGTCGTTCCCCGTGACCCGGTGGTGCATCTCAGCCCTTCCGGATGGCCAGGAAGAAGGCGATGACGAACAGCGCGCCCCAGACCATCCACGGCGCGCCGAAGCCCATCGAGATGGCGCCGGCCACGAGGCACGACCCCGCGATCAGGGTCCCGCGGAGCCCCTTGAGGGGATTTTCCGACGGCTGGCGCGCGACCTTCTCCAGCACCCGGAGCCCGTCGGTGACGAGAAGCGGCATCTTGGCAAAGGCGTCCACCAGGTCCGGCGCCCCGCGCATCCCTTCGGCCAGCAGCCGGAGCGGGCTGAACTGGTGAATGAAGAGGGTGCGGATGTGCTTCTTGGAGACTTCCGCCACGTCGAAGCCCGGCAGCAGCACGTGCCCCACTCCCTCGAAGGTCACCAGCGCCTTGACCATCAGCACCATTTCCACGGGGAAGAACATCCCGTACTGGGCCCCGCGGGACACGGAATCGAGGATCAGCTGGCCCAGGGAGTACTCCTCGAAGCTGGAGGAGCGGCGCCAGCGGCTGGCGATCTCGGCGGCCTCCCGGCGGAAGCCGTTGGGGTTGGCGTCCGGCCCGGGCGAGGCGATGGCGGAGAGGTAGCGGGCGGAGTTCTCGGCGTCCCCCATGACCAGCGCGAAGTAGTAGTAGAGCAGGGTGCGCCGCAGCTCCTCGTCCAGCCGGCCCACCATGCCGAGGTCGATGAAGCCGATCTTCGGCCCGGGGAGGATGATGAGGTTGCCGGGGTGCAGGTCGGCGTGGAAGAAGCCGTCGCGGTACAGCATCCGGATGATGGCCTGGGCGCCGATCTCGGTCAGGTGCCGCCGCTGGTCCTCGGGCAGCGCCTGGGCCTCCGCGGAGTCGGGGCTCATCCCGTCGAAGAACTCCATGGTGAGCACGCTGCGGCCGGAAAAGGCGCGGTAGATCTCGGGGAAGATGATGTCCGGCAGGTCGGTGAAGTTGGCGGCAAAGGTGTCCGCGTTGTCCGCCTCGCGCCGCAGGTCCACCTCGCGCAGGGTGTAGTCGCAGAACTCGTTCACCAGCTGGCGGGGCTGGAAGCGGGGGATCAGGAGCTGCAGGATGCTCCCCAGCATGCGCAGCAGCTTGGCATCCCGCTCCAGGGTCTCGCGGATGCCCGGCTTCACCACCTTGATGATCACGGGATCCCCGTCCCGGGTGGTGGCGCGGTGGGTCTGGCCGATGGAGGCGGAGCCCAGCGGCACCGGGTCGATGTCGAGGAACATCTCGTCCACCGGCCGCTTCAGGTCCTGCTCGATGATCGCCGCGAGGAGCGGGAGCGGCACCACCGGCAGCCGGTTGAGCAGGTTCTTGAGCTCGTTGGTGATCGGCTTGGGGAGCAGGTCCTCGCGCAGGCTCAGGATCTGGCCCAGCTTGATGTAGGTCGGGCCCAGCCGCTCCAGGCGGCGGCGCAGCTGGACCGGGAAGGGCTCGTCCCGGAGCCGCCGGTCCACGAAGGGGGAGGTGACCGCGGCGAGACCGCGGAGCAGCAGGAACTTGAGCCCGCGTCCGGTGCCATCCTCCCGGCAGGCCCGGACGTACGCCCCCAGCCCGCCGTAGAGCAGGCCCAGGAAATGGCGCCAGGTGGTTAGCAGGCGGCGGAAGAGCCCGCTCGGCCGCACCGCCCGCATCACCTCGAAGCCCCGGGCTCGGAGCGCGTCCGCCTGCCCGGCGGCCTGTTCAGCGATTGCGCCCATACTCCTCATGCGAACTGACCCACTCGAGCGAGCTGATTGCCGCCGCGAGGGAGATCTCCCCCGCCAGGACCACGCCCGCCACGATCTCCGCGAACTTGTTCACCTTGCCCTTGCCGAGGCAGCCCAGCACCTCGAGGCACTCCCGCTGGGTGGGGAGCCCGGTGCCGCCGCCGTGGGTGGCCACGATGAGCGAGGGAATGGTGATCGAGAGATAGAGGTCCTTCTCCTTGGTGAGCTCCACGTACACGATGCCCGCGGAGCCCTCCGCGACGTTGGCCACGTCCTGCCCGGTCGCGATGAACATCGCGGTGATGGCGTTGGGGGAGTGCAGCCCGTTGTTGTTGGCGCCGGACAGGATGGCGCCGACGTTGGCGACCCCCCAGTGGTAGTGCAGGCTCTCCGGCTCCACCCGCAGCACGTCCAGCAGGACCTCCCGCTTGATCACGCACTCGGCGGTGACCCGCTTGCCGCGGGTGCGCATCATGTTCACCTGGCTCGCCTTCTTGTCGGTGGCGAGGTTCGATTCCAGGTAGAACCGGCGGATGGTCTTGTTGTGGTCGAGGATCCAGCTGCAGGCGGCGAAGGTGGCCCGGCCCACCATGTTCTGGCCGGCCGCGTCGCCGGTGGAATAGTTGAAGCGCAGGTAGGCGAACTTGCTGGCCAGGTAGGTGTCCACGTACTGCAGCTTCCCGACCCGGGTGGTGGTCTCCGCCTCGCGGCGGATCTCCGCCAGGTGCTCCTCGACCCAGTCGCGGAAGGCGCGGGCTTCCCGCGCGCTGTCGAACACGAAGACCGGGGCCCGCTGCATGTGGTCCGCCTGCACCGTGCAGGTGACCCCGCCGGAGAGGTTGAGCACCTTCATGCCGCGGTTGTAGCTCGCGACCAGCGTCCCCTCGCTGGTGGCCAGCGGGATGATGAACTCCCCCTGCGCGTGCTCGCCATTCACCCGGAGCGGCCCCGCGAAGCCGAGCGGGATCTGCGCCACCCCGGTGAAGTTCTCGATGTTCCCCTTGGTGCGCTGCGGGTCGAACGAGTACTTGCTGACGTGCTCCAGCTTCGCCCCGCTGATCCGCTCGATGTACTTCTGCCGCTGGGCGATGATCGCGGGGGTGTAGTTGTCCTCCTTGGAGTACGGCACCGACACCGCCCGGGGCTGCGGCTCCGCCACATGGTCCTTCACGCTGAAGCTCAGCGCGCCGATCCCCTTCACCTCGATCGCGATCTCGAGCTCGTGGGTGCCTTCGGGCAGCTGCTGGCCCGGCGCCCGCAGGTGTGCCACCTGGCGGAGCGGAAAGTCGTGGGGCTTGTCCGGCGTGATGTCGGTGGCGGGCCGCCAGCGGCCGTCCCCCAGGTCCACCTCGAGCGCCTGGGCCGGGTACTCGACGTGGTCGAACTTGATCCGGACGATGCGGAGCAGGGTCACGTCGCTGAGCCGGTTCTTGAGGCTGAGGCGGAACCCGGGAGGTTCGTTCGCGAGGGAGCCGAAGGTGTAGAGCTGCCGAAGCAGGAGCTGGGGGATCTTCATGGAATGGTCCGGGGGTGAGGGTGCGAACCCCAAATGTGGCACGGCCCGACCCCGGCCGATAGAGTCACCCGTCTCCCGGGAAGCGGCCCCGCTCCAGTCCCCGGATCCAGGCGGCCACTTCCGCCGGGCGCTCCATGGGGATGGCGTGTCCCGCCCCTTCCCACGCCGCGAGCCGGGCCCGCGGCAGCCGCCGCGCCATGGCCCGGGACCACTTCGGGCTCATCACCTTGTCCGCCTTGCCCGTCAGGATCACCGTGGGCACCTCGAGCCCCTCCAGCCGCTCGAGCAGCGAGGGGCGGGACCCGACGGCGTGCAGGGCGTGGATCAGCGCGGTCCGGGACATCGCATGGACGGTGTGGACCCAGCGCGCCACCTCCTCCGGGTGGTCGCGGCGAAAGGCGGCGCTGAACGTGGTCCGGGCCGCCTCGTGCCCCAGGAACTTCGGGCGGCCCACCAGCTTGATCAGCCGGGCCAGGGCCCGGATCTCCGCGACCCGGAGCCACTCCTCCGACGCCGCGCTGGTACCCATGAATGCCAGGCCGGTGAGCCGGTCGGGGTACCGGAGGGCGAACTCGGCCGCCGCCATCCCGCCCATGCTGAAGCCGGCGAGCAGGACCCGGGGCACCGAGAGGGCATCCAGCATCGCGCACAGATCGGTGGCCAGGTCGGCGATCTCCCATTGCCGCCCCGGCACGGTGCTCCGGCCATGGCCCCGCAGGTCCGGCACCAGCACCCGGTGGTCCCGGCGCAGCTCCCGGACCAGCGCGCTGAACATGCCGGCGTCGCACCACATGCCGTGCGCCAGCAGCACGGCCGGTCCCGTGCCCTGGTCCTCGACCAGGAGCTCGAGGCCCTGCACGGTGATCCAGTGCTCGGTGACGGGCGCGGTCAAGCCGGCGCGGTGGGGTCGGAAGCCGGCGGCGTGGCGGGGGAGACTGACTCCGCGGGGGGACTGGTGGGTGCGGCCTCGGGCGGCGGCCCGGCCTCCGAAATGCTGGCCGCGAACTTGATCCAGAACTGCTCGGTCAGCTTCCGGGCGGTGCCCTCCATGAGCCGCGCGCCGACACTGGCCACGGAGCCGCTGATGTCGCTGACCGCCTTCCAGCTCAGGCGGGTCCGGACGGCATCCAGCATCTCGAGCGACAGCTCGGCCGTCACCTCCACCGCGGATCCCGGCGCCTTGCCCCGGACCTTGATGGTGAAGTAGTTGGGCGGGTTCACATCGGCCAGCTCGACGTCCAGCCCAAAGCGGAGCTTGATTGAGCCCACCCCGAAGCCGCAGATCACCTTGAAGTGATGGGGGTCGAGCACCTCGACCGACTCCACGCCGGGGCCATGCTTCGCGACGAAGTGCGGGTCCACGACCCGGGGCCAGACGTGGGAGAGCGGCGCCTCGACTTCGGGGGCGCCGGAAAAGCTCATGCGCATCAGGTCATGTCCTCGAGCAGTCGGAGATCCTCGGCCGTATCCACGTCCGGGTTGGCGCCCGGCACCTCCACCAGCCCCACGCCGGCGTGGCCCGCCAGCAGCGCCCCCAGGCCCTGGTCGCCGCGCAGCGCCTCGGCCAGGTTCCAGGCCGCCCGGTCCAGGAGCACCGGGTGGCCCGGCTCCGCCGGCTGATCGGCGTAGCGGGGCCGGTGGGTTCCGGGTGCCCGCCGCCAGGCGGAGACCAGGGCTTCGATCACCGGCAGCCGGAGCAGCGGCTGGTCGGCGAGCACCACCAGCGCCGCGGCGGCCGCCGGGCGGCGATCCGGGTGGGCCAGCGCGGCCAGCCCGAGGCGCAGCGAGGAGGCGAGGCCGGTGCCCGCCTCCGGGTTCTCCACCACCTCGAGGCCCGCGGTGTCGAGCGGCCAGAGCAGCGCCCGCGCCCGCACCGGGACGACCGCGACCCCGCCGGTGAGCAGCCCGCCACCCATGGCCTGCGCCAGGGTGGCCGCCACGTGGCCGATGATCGTCGCGCCCCGGAAGGGCGCCAGCAGCTTGTCGCCGCCGAAGCGGCGTCCCCGGCCGGCCGCCAGCACCAGGGCGTAGATGGCGGCGGCCGCCGGACTCTCATGGGCGCGCACCGCGGTGCGCGCCTACGTCCCGGCGCGCTGGTAGGCCCGCTCCACGGCGCGGACGATCGCCACCTCGGCGATGTGGCGCCGGTAGGCGGCAGGGGCGTGCGCGTCCCCCGCGATCTCCAGCCCCGCCACCGCCTCCTTCGCGGCGGCCGCCAGCACCGCGGCGTCGCACTTGGTGTCCTTCATCCGTTCCAGGGCCGTGGCCACGAAGGCCACCTCCGCCACGCCGATGTCGGAGATCGTGGCCCGCTTCCGGCCGACGGAGGCACAGACGCCGGCCAGGGCGTAGCCCGAGGCCGCCGAATCGAAGCTGACGTACACCGCGGCGTTCCGGCCCATGCCCGGGACCAGGATGTCGGTGAACAGCTCCTCCTCCGTCATGTCGGTGGCGAAGGCGCCCTTGAAGAACTCCCGCGCCCGGACGGTGCGCCGGCCCCCCTTCTTGGAGCGGAGCTGGAACTCGGCGTCGAGGGCCAGCATCACGGCGGGCATGTCGCTGGCGGGGTCGGCGTGCGCCAGCGACCCGCCGATGGTGCCGCGGTTCCGCACCTGGATGTCGGCGACGTCCGCCGCCACCTCCGCGATCACCGGACAGCGCTCCCGCACCAGCGGGTGCCGGGCCAGCTCGGCGTAGGTAGTGGTGGCACCGATCCGGAGGCCCTTCTTGTACTCCTGCACCCCCCGCAGCTCCTCGAGCCGCGAGATGTCCACCAGCTTGGGCGCCTGCACCAGCCGGAACCGCATCATGGGCAGCAGGCTGTGGCCGCCCGCGATCACCTTGGTGCCGTCGCCCAGGGCGAGGAGGCCGAGGGCCTCCTTCACCGAACCGGCGCGCACGTAGTCGAAGCTGGTGGGGATCATGGCGTGGCTCCCTTGGCCTTCTGGATGGCGGCCCAGACCCGCGCGGGAGTGAGCGGCTTGTCGATGTGGGTGATGCCGAGCGGGGCGAGCGCGTCACAGACGGCGTTCACCAGGCAGGCGGCGGAGGCGATGGTCCCCGCCTCCCCGCAGCCCTTCACCCCGAGCGGGTTGACCGGCGATGGCGTGATGGTGTGTGCCACCTCGATGTGCGGCATCTGGCTGGCCTTGGGCACAGCGTAGTCCATCATGGTGCCGGTGACGAGCTGAGCCTCCTCGTCGTAGACCGCGATCTCCTGCAGGCCCTCGCCGATGCCCTGGATCACGCCGCCGTGGATCTGGCCGTCCACGATCATGGGGTTGATGGGCGGGCCGCAGTCGTCCACCGCGATGTAGCGGAGGATCTTCACCTGGCCGGTCTGCTCGTCCACCTCCACGGTGCAGATGTGGGTCCCGAAGGGATAGACGAAGTTGGTGGGGTCGAAGAAAGCGGTGGCCTCGAGCCCCGGCTCCATGCCCGGGGGCATGTTCCAGGCGACGTTCGCCATCAGCGCCAGCTCGGCCATGCCCTTGGCCTTGTCGGGGGAGCCCTTGACCCGGAAGGCGTCGTCCTTCCACTCGAGGTCCGCCTCGTTGGCCTCGAGCAGGTGGGCGGCGAGGAGCTTGGCCTTTTCCTTGACCCGGAGCGCCGCGACCTTCACCGCCGAGCCGCAGACGGCGGTGGTGCGGCTGCCGTAGGTGCCCCAGCCCTGGGGGGTGTTGTCGGTGTCGCCGTGGATGATCTCCACGTTCTCCACCGGGTAACCGAACTCGTGGGCTACAATCTGGGCGAAGGTGGTCTCCTCGCCCTGCCCGTGCGGCGAGGCGCCGATGTAGACCTTCACCACGCCGGTGGGATAGACCCGGACGATCGCGGAGTCGTAGAGCCCGCCGCCGAAGCCGACCGCCCCGGCCACCTGGCTGGGTCCGAGGCCGCAGATCTCGATGTAGCTCACCAGCCCCATGCCCAGATAGCGGCCCTCCTTCCGCGCCCTGGCCTGCTCGGCGCGGAAGGCCTTGAGGTCGAGGAGGCCGAGCGCCTTGTCGAGTGCCGCCTCGTAGTTGCCGCTGTCGTAGATGAGGCCGGTGGCGACGGTGTAGGGGAACTGGTCCTTGGGAATGAAGTTCTTGCGCCGCACCTCGATCGGATCCATCCCGATCTTGCGGGCGAAGATGTCCACCAGCCGCTCGATCAGGTACGCCGCCTCGGGGCGGCCGGCGCCGCGGTAGGCGTCCACCGGGGTGCCGTTGGTGTACACCCCGTAGATGGTCCCGTGGATGTTGGGGATCATGTAGCTGCCGGAGTACACCAGTCCGTGGAGGATGGTCGGGATCCCGGGCGCCGCGGTGGAGGCGTAGGCGCCGAGGCCGGCGTACACCTTGGTCCGAATGCCGGTGATCGTCCCGTCCCGGGTGCCGCACATCTCCACGTATTCGATGTGGTCGCGGCCGTGGATCGTCACCTTGTAGTTCTCGGAGCGGTCCTCGGTCCACTTGACCGGGATGCCCAGCTCCATCGCGGCGAAGGAGACCAGGGCCTCGTCGGGATAGGCCGGGATCTTGGAGCCGAAGCCGCCGCCCACCTCGGGCGCGATCACCCGGATGCGGTGCTCCGGCAGCTTGAGCATCACGGAGCAGAGGAAGCGGTGGATGTGCGGGTTCTGGCTGGTGGCCCAGAGGGTGAGCTGGCCGGAGCCCCGGTTGTACTGCGCCACGGCGGCCCGCGGCTCCATCGCGGTCGGGAGCAGCCGCTGCTGCACGATCCGCTGGCTGACGGCCACTTCGGCGCCCTGGAAGGCCGCTTCGGCGTCCCCGCCGCTCACCACCCAGGTGAAGCCGATGTTGTCGGGGATCTCCTCGTGCAGTCGCGCGGCCCCCGGCTGGGTGGCCTTCTCGGGATCGGCGGTGGCGCGGAGCGGCTCGTAATCCACGTCCACCAGGTCCACCGCGTCCCGCGCCTGGGCGCGAGTCTCGGCGATGACCATGGCCACCGCGTCGCCGGCGTAGCGCACCCGGTCGTGGGCCAGCAGCGGGTGGGCGGGGATCTTGAGGTCGCAGTTGGGCACGTTCCAGGCGCAGGGCACCGGCACCAGCCGGTCCTTCACGTCCGCGCCAGTGTAGACCGCGAGGACACCGGGCGCCTGCCGCGCGGCGGAGACGTCAATCCGGGCGATCTTCGCGTGGGCATACGGGCTCCGGGCGAAGACCGCGTAGGCCAGGCGGGGCAGCTTGACGTCGTCCACGTAGGTGGCCTGGCCGGTGATCAGGCGCGGGTCCTCGCGGCGCTTGATGCCGGAACCGAAGAGGGTCGCCATGGGGGCGCCTCCTCAGGCCGCGGCGCCGGCATTGCCGGCGCGCAGGGTGGCCGCGGCGGACTTGATGGCCGCGACGATGTTCTGGTAGCCGGTGCAGCGGCAGAGGTTGCCCTCGATGGCGTGCCGGATCTCCTCGTCGGTGGGATCGGGATTCTGCGCCAGGAAATCCATCGCGGTCAGGATCATGCCCGGGGTGCAGAAGCCGCACTGCAGCCCATGCTTCTCCCAGAAGGCCATCTGCAGCGGGTGCAGCGTGTCCCCCCGGGCCAGCCCCTCAATCGTGGTGATCCGGGTGCCTTCGGCCTGGACCGCGAGGGCGGTGCAGCTCTTCACCGCCTGGCCATCCACCAGCACGGTACAGGCGCCGCACTGGCTGGTGTCGCAGCCGACGTGGGTTCCGGTCAGGTTCAGGGTGTCGCGCAAGACGTGCACCAGCAGGGCCCGCGGCTCCACCTGCACCGTGTGGTTCCTGCCGTTGATGTTCAAGGTGACGGGGCGTTCCATGATCACGGCCTCAGTGGGGGATGCGTGCGCGATCCTGCCGGGTCCAGCGCGGAAGAACGGCTACGGTACCGTGTCTCCCGGGGAGGGTCAAGTTTGGCGCATGGCAGAGGCGCCCGCGGCACTTGACCCGATCCCAGCCCAACGATACCCTTCTTCACCTTATGCGCACCCGGCCGAATCGCAATCCGAATCGAAACTCGAACCGCTTTCTCGGAGATGCGGGTCGGGCGTAGGCGATTGCGGTGATCGCGCTGGTACGCTCCGGACCCGTCGAGTCATCGGCGGGTTTTCTGTTGCCGCAGGACCCATGGGGTGTAGCTCAACTGGCAGAGCGCCCGGCTGTTAACCGGGAGGTTGCAGGTTCGACCCC
>JANRJZ010000002.1:0-3690 GCA_033763675.1 Gemmatimonadota bacterium | reverse complement strand
GGTGCTCCTGACCCGCGCGGACACCCCCCTGGCCCGCGCCGCCGCCGCCCGCGCCATCCCCTGCGTGGAGGCGCCGTGGACCCTTGCGCTCGATCCCCGCGCACTGACCAGCGCCGTGCGCGCCGTGGCCAGGCTCCGGCGGGAGCCCGCCGCGCCCGTGCTCATCCATGCCCACGACAGTCATGCGCTCCAGCTGGGCATCATCCTCGCCGGGTGGACCGGCGCTTCGCTCGTGGCCACCCGGAGGAGCGACACCACGCCGGGCCGGCTCTGGCGCCAGCCCCGCCGGGTGATCGCCCTCTCGCAATCCGTCGTGGGACGCCTCATGGCCGCCGGGGTGACCCCCCGGCGCATCGTCCAGGTGCCCTCGGCGGTGGACCTGGCCGCCCTCGCGGCGCTCCGCCGCGCGCCGGACGGCGACCCGGGACCGCTCCTGGTCGCGGCCGGGGCGCTGACGCCGGAGAAGGGACACCGAACCCTGATCGACGCGTTGGCCCTGCTCCCGCCACGGCTGGCCGCGGTGCGCCTCGTGCTCGTGGGGACGGGACCCGAGCGCGCCGCCCTCGAGTCCCGCATCGCCGCGCAGGGACTCGCCGGCCGCGTCGAGCTGTCCGGGGAGATCGAAGAGGCCATGTCGTGCATCGCCGGGGCCACCATCCTGGTGCAGCCCTCCTTCCGCGAGGCGCTGGGGACGGCGGTCCTCGAGGCCATGGCGCTCGGGGTGCCGGTGATCGCATCGGCCACTGGCGGGCTGGCGGAGCTCCTCGCCGACGAGCACGGCGTGCTGGTGCCGCCCGGCGATGCGCGGGCCCTGGCGGCGGCGCTGGCGGCCCTGCTGGAGGATCCGCCGCGTCGCGCGCGGCTGGCGGCCCGCGGGCTCGAGCGGGTGACGGGGTTCGACAGCATGAGAGTGGCCGCCGCCGTGGCGGGGGTGTATCGTTCCGCCCTGACCGAGCCCTGAGGCCCATGCTCTACCTCTGCATCCCGAGCCACAACGAAGCCCAGACCGTGGGCCTGCTGTTGTGGAAGATCCGGAAGACCCTCCAGGCCAGCACCCGCGAGTACGAGATCCTGGTCGCGGATGATGGCTCGACCGACGCGACCGCCGAGATCCTCGAGCCCTACGCCAAGGCGCTGCCGCTGACCGTGGTCCGCCACGGCGAGCGGCGCGGGTATGCCCGATCGCTGGAAGAGCTGCTGCGGCTGGCCGTGGAACGGACCGACCGCCCCAAGCGGGACGCGGCGATCATCATGCACGCCGACTTCGCCCACGGCCCGGAATACCTCCCCGACATCGCCCGGCGGCTCGAGGGCGGGGCCGATGTCGTGGTGACGCAGGCCACACTCCAGGGGGAGCCCCGCCGCGCGGCACGGCTCCTGCGAAGGTATGCCAAATGGCTGCTTCGCGGCGTGAAAGTGTCCGGCGTACGAGACATTGTGTCCGGATATATGGCAATCAGGCTGGTCAGTCTGCGCAACGCGATCCGCGCGCAGGAGGGCCCGCTGCTCACCGCGGAGGGCTGGGCCGCCAACGCCGAGTTGCTCGGACGGGTGGCCCAGCAGGCACGGCGGGTGGAGACCATGGACGTGGTCGAACGACTCGACCTCCGCTCCCGCAACAGCCGGCTGGACCCCTGGCCGATGGCCAAGGAGCTGTGGCGGGTCGGCGGCCGGCTTCGGATCTCGGGACGGCCGCCGGCGGAGAGCCGGCGCGGAGGTCCTGCGCGCCCCGCCGATGAACCGGAGCTGGAGGAAGTGACCAAGTGAAGATCCTGATCGCGGGCATCGCGGCCGCGCTGTCCGTCGGCGCGCGTCCCGCTCCCATTCTGGCCCCGGCACCCGGGCCGGCCCCAACGGCCACCTATCCCTTCGGCGTCGGGGAGCGCTTCCAGTACTCCGCCAAGCTGGGGTTCCTGCGGCTGGGAACGGCCTGGATGTCGGTAAACGGCATCGACAGCGTCCGCGGCCACGAGTCGTTCGTCTTCGAGTTCGGACTGGAGGCCTCGGCGCCATTCTACAAGGCAAAGAACGTCCTGCGTTCCTGGACCGGCACCGAGGACTTGATCTCCCGCCGTTTCCGGCAGGACCTCGTCGAGAACGGGAAGCCGCGCCCGCGGTATTACGAGATCTTCCCCGACTCCCAGACCTTCGACCAGGAACAGCGGCCGGGGGCCAAGCCCTCCGTCGCGCAGCCCCTGGATGACGCCGCCTTCTTCTATTTCCTGCGGACGCTGACGCTGGAGGTGGGCAAGAGCTATCAGTACGATCGCTACTTCCGGAAGGAGCTCAATCCGGTCACCATCAAGGTCGTGAAGCGGGAAAAGATGGAGCTGCCGGACGGCAGCAAGGTGTCGTGCCTCATCCTCAATCCGGTGGTCGGGGATGACGGCGTGTTCTCGCCCCGGGCCGAGGCGCAGCTCTGGATCACCGACGACGCCCGGCGCATCCCGGTGCAGATCCGCTCCAAGCTCCCCTTTGGCACGGTGACCCTCCGACTGGAAGAGGTCACGCCCGCCCCGGCCGCACCGTGACCGACTACCGCGAGCCTGACCTCTCGCGCCTCCGGACCGTCCCGCTCAGCGCCCGGCCCACCAAGGTGGACCGGGCGCTGCTGGCAACACCCCCCGGCGACGATCGCTCGTTCGCCGCCTTCCTTGCCAGCCTGCCACATCTCCTCGCCGCCGACCAGTTCCGCCGCGTGGCCGCCGCCGTCGCGGCCGCGGCCAGCAGCCGCCGGGGAGTGGTGGTCCTGCTGGGGGGCCATGTCATAAAGGCGGGGCTCGGCCCGCTCCTCGTGGAGTGGGCCCGGCTCGGCATCGTGACCCACGTCGCCCTGAACGGCGCCGCCGCCATTCACGACTACGAGCTCGCCGCCTTCGGCGGCACGAGTGAAGAGGTGGAGCAGGGATTGGCGGACGGCACCTTCGGGATGGCGGCGGAAACCGGCGCGGAGATGAATGCCGCGATTGGGGCCGCCCATCGCGCCGATCAGGGCCTGGGAGAGGGGCTGGCCGCCGCGCTCGCGGCACGACCGGTACTGCCGGGGGAAACGGGGTCCATCCTCCTGGCCTGCCATCGTCACGGGGTGCCGCTGACGGTGCATGCCGCGATCGGGGCCGAGATCACGCACCAGCACCCGTCGGCCGACGGGGCCGCCATCGGCGCCACCAGCCACCGCGACTTCCGCCGGCTCGCCGGCTCACTGCCCGCGCTCCACCATGGAGGAGTGGTCCTCAACCTGGGGAGCGCGGTGGTGTTGCCGGAGGTATTCCTCAAGGCGCTGACCATAGCGCGAAACCTCGGGGAGGGCCGGCCCACCGGCTTTCTCGCCGCCGATTTCGACATGATTCGGCACTATCGTCCGCGGATGAATGTGGTGGAACGGCCGACCAGGGAGGGGGGCACCGGCATCCTGCTTACCGGCCACCACGAACTGATGCTCCCGATGCTGGCGTGGGCCGTCCGGGAGGCGCTGGAGGCCGTTCCCTGAGGGGAACGGACCAGCCGCACGCACGCGCGGGCGGGGATCGCGTGGATCCGCCGCCCGCGGCCGTGCCAGGACTCCGGTTGCCTCAGAAGCTCGAGGACGGCTTCCCGGAGATGGTGTCTTTCACCTTGTCGGCGGTATTCGGGGCCACCACCCGCAGGACCAGGTAGACCAGGAAGCCGGGGAAGGCCAGCCACAGCAGC
>JANRJZ010000001.1:0-21675 GCA_033763675.1 Gemmatimonadota bacterium | reverse complement strand
CGACGGTAACGAAGTGCGTGAGGGCAACGGGGTCTCCGTTTCCCATTTCCCTTTTCCCTCTTCCCCAGTTGCCTACCATGTCGATTGACACCTCCAAGGGCATCACCGGCCTCAAGGGCGCCCTCCGCTACGTGCGCGCGTACCGGGACAACGTCTTCGTGGTCAAGCTGGGCGGTGACGTCCTGGCCGACACCGAGGCGCTGGACCGGGTGGCGGGCCAGATCGGCCTGCTCTCCTCCCTGAGCATCCGGATCGTGCTGGTGCACGGCGGTGGCCCCCAGGCCACGGCGCTGTCCCGGCGCCTGGGCCAGGAGCCGACCATCGTCGCCGGCCGGCGGGTGACCGACGAATCGGCCCTCGACGTGGCCAAGATGGTCTACGCCGGCACCCTCAACGTGAACCTGCTGGCCGCGCTCCGGGCTCACGAAGTGCAGGGGGTGGGCCTCTCGGGGGTGGATGCTGACCTGCTCGCCGCCCGCCGCCGCCCGCCGGTCTCGGTCGTGGACGATGCCGGGGTGACCCGCGAGGTGGACTACGGCCACGTGGGCGACGTGGACCGGGTGGATCCGCGGGTGCTGACCACCCTGCTGGACGCGCGCTTCGTCCCGGTGGTGGCGAGCTTGGCCGGTGACAGCGAAGGCAACGTGTACAACGTCAACGCCGACACCGTGGCCGAGTCGCTCGCGGTGGCGCTCCAGGCGCAGAAGCTGCTTTTCCTGACCGGCGCGCCCGGGGTGCTCCGGGACCGGAACGATCCGGCGACGCTGGTGACCTTTGCCGATCCGGATGACCTCGCCAGCCTGATGGCATCGGGCGCACTGGCCGGCGGCATGCGGCCCAAGGTGGAGGCCTGCATCCGGGCGGCCACCGGCGGGGTCGAACGCACCCACATCATTGACGGCCGGCTGCCGGACTCGCTCCTGCTCGAGGTGTTCACCGGGGCGGGGTGCGGGACGATGATCGTCGGCCGCAAGGAAAAGGCGACCTATCTTGGCGTGGACCTCGCGACCTGAAATCGCCCTCCTCCGGGACCTGGTCGCGATCCACTCGGTGAGTGGCACCGAGGTGGTGATCGCGCGCTGGGTGGAGGAATGGGCCATCCGTGCCGGCCTCGCCGTCACCCGGGACGATGCGGCGGTGGCCGTCGCCGTGCCGGGCCGGGCCCTCGGCCCGACGCTGGCGCTGGTCTCGCACCTCGATACCGTGCCCGCCGGCGAGGGGTGGACCCGACCCCCGTTTGAGCCCACGATCGAGGGAGACCGGCTGTACGGGCGCGGCTCCGGCGACGCCAAGGCCTCGGTCGCCGCCATGCTCATGGCCGCGCTGGACCTGGCGTCCGCCGGCGGCCCCGCGCGCGGCCGGCTGCTCGTCGTCCTCGGGTACGAGGAAGAGACCAAGCACACCACCATGGGAACCGCCGTGGAGCGACTGGGCCCGATCGACGCCGCGATCGTCGGGGAGCCCACCAACCTGGAGCCCGCCATCGCGCAACGGGGGCTCATGATGGCGGACCTGGTCGCCCGCGGCGTGCAGCGCCACGCCGGCTACGCCGCGGACAACCCGGACTTCACCAACGCGATCGTGGAACTGGGCCGCAACATCGCCCGGCTCCCCGAGCTGTTTCGCGAGCGGGTGCACCCGATCCTCGGCGTCGCCACCGCGACGCCGACCATGCTGGAGGGCGGGGTCAGCCGCAACGTGACGCCGCCGGTGGCCCGCGCGGTGCTTGACGTCCGCAGCACGCCGAGCTGGACCCACGCGGAACTGGCCGCGGCGCTGCAGGGGGCGCTCGACGTGGAGGTGGTGATCACCTCCGACCGGCTGGTGCCCTGCGAGACCCCCCCCGATTCGCGGCTCCTGGCCCTGGCCCGGGCGGTTCGCCCCGAAGGAAGGCCGTTCGGTTCTCCGACGTGCTCCGACTGGGTATTCTTGCGGGACCGGGACGCCATCAAGTGCGGCCCGGGGACCAGTCGCCGGTCCCACACCCCCGATGAGTTTGTGGACCTCCCCGAGGTCTCGGCGGCGCGGGACTTCTACGCCCAACTCGCCCAGGCCTATCTCGCATGAGCAAGAAGCCGACGCCGCGCTCCGCGCCCCGCCGCCCCGCGCCAGCCCCCCTGCCGACCACGACCCTGTGGGTCTCGAGTCAGGCCCTGGACCGCCAGATGCTGGACTACACCGCGGCCGAGGACCGGTTGTGGGACGGGCGGCTGCTCGCGTGGGACATTCTCGGCAGCCTGGGGCACATCGAGGGGCTCCGCGCCTCGAAGCTGCTCACCCAGGGCGAGTACCTCCGGCTCCGCGCCGGGCTCCGGCTGGCGCTGCGCGAGGTGGACGCGGGACGGCTCACGGTCTCGCCGGAACATGAGGACGTGCATACCTGCGTCGAGGAGTGGCTGGTGCAGCGGGTGGGGAAGGCGGGGGAGCGGGTCCACACCGGCCGCTCCCGCAACGACCAGGTCGCGACCGACCTGCGGCTCTACCTCAAGGACCGGCTGCTGCTGCTCTCCGCCGAGGCGCTGGACCTGGCCGAGAGCCTGCTCGGCTTCGCCACCAAGTACCAGCGGGTGCTCTGGCCCGGCTACACCCACACCCGCCGCGCCATGCCCTCCTCCGCCGGCTTGTGGGCGGCGGCTTTCGCCGAGGGGGTGCTGGACGTGGTCGAGGCGCTGCCGGCGGTCTGGACCAGGGTGGACCGCTCCCCCCTCGGCAGCGCCGCGGGGTACGGCGTGCCGCTGCCGCTCAGGCGCGAGGCGGCGGCCCGGGCGCTCGGCTTCGGGGCGCTGGAGCACAATGTGGCGCTGGTGCAGAACAGCCGGGGCAAGCTCGAGGCGCTGGTGCTCTTCTGGTGCGTGCAGCTGGGCCATGAGCTGGCGAAGCTCTCCACCGACATCATCACCTTCAGCGCCGACGAGTTCGGGTTCCTCATCCTCCCCGCCGACCTGGCCACCGGCTCCAGCATCATGCCGCACAAGCGGAATCCCGATCTCTTCGAACTCACCCGGGGCCGGGCGGCGGCGCTCGAGGGAGACCTGCTCACCGTCTTCCAGGTGAAGAGCAAGCTGGGCAGCGGCTACCACCGGGACTTCCAGCTCATCAAGGAGCCGGTGATGCGCGGGGTGGACCGGCTGGAGGGGATGCTCTCCATGCTGGCGGTGGCGGTGCCGCGACTTGGGGTGGACCCTGCCATCGGCCGGCACATCCTCTCCGGGGGGCCGCTGGCCACCGACGAAGTGATGCGCCGGGTGGAGGGGGGAAGTGCCTTCCGTTCCGCCTACCGCGAGGTGGCCGCGGCCATCAAGGAAGGGGACTGGTGGCGGGAGCCGGCCGCGGCCGAGATCATCGCCCGCCGCCGCAGCACCGGGGGGCTCGGCAACCTGGGCCTGGCCACGATCCGGGCCCGGCTGCGCGCCTGCCGCCGCTGGTCGGACCGGGAGCAGAAGCGCTTTGATGCCGCGATGGACCGGCTCGCCGGGCGCGGGGGCGCGCGCGGGCGCGCATGAGTGGCGACCGGCGGAAGCGCCTGCTCAAGATCCTCGAGCTCATCAGCACCCGGCCGGTCCGGACCCAGGATGAGCTGGCTGACGCACTGTCCGCCGAAGGCTGGAAGGTCACCCAGAGCTCGGTGAGCCGGGACATCACCGCGCTCAAGCTGGTGAAGGTGGACGGGGCCTACCACCGTCCGGCGCGGATCGCCGCCGAACCGGAGCACCCGGACGAGCGCCGCATCGCGGATGGGGTGCTCACGGCGGAGTCCGCCGGCGATGCGCTCCTGGTACTGCACACCCCGGCCGGCGAGGCCAACCGCGTCGCGGTGGCCATCGACCGGCTGGCGTGGCCCGACGTCATCGGTACCATCGCGGGCGATGACACCATCTTCCTCGCCGTGCGGCACGAGACCGCGCAGCAGCGCGTGCTGCGTCAGCTCCGCCGCCTGGCGGACGTCTCCCGCTAGCCCGCGCGCCGCCGCCAGGGGTTCCACCCCGTGAACAGTCCCGAGCACTTCCTTCGCGACCTCGCCGTGGTGCTGGTGACGGCCGGGGCCACCACCCTCCTGTTCCAGCGGCTGCGCTGGCCGGTGGTGGCGGGGTATCTGGTGGCGGGGGTGCTGGTCGGGCCCAGTGTCCCGCCCAACTGGGTATCGGACGAGGAGAGCATCCACCTGCTCTCCGAGCTGGGCGTGATCCTCCTCCTGTTTCATATCGGCCTCGACTTCCGGGTGGGGCGCCTGCTCCGGCTGGGCCCGGCCGCGTCGCTCGCCGCCCTGATCGAGATCGGCCTGATGCTGGCCCTCGGCTTCGCCGCGGGGCAGGCCTTCGGCTGGCCGGTGCTCGGCAGCCTCTTCCTGGGCGGCGCGGTGGCGGTGTGCAGCACCATGATCCTCGCCAAGGTCCTCGAGGACCGGTCGCCGGACCCGGTGCTGCACGACACCGCCTTCAGCCTGGCCCTGTTCGAGGACCTGGCGGCGATGCTCATCATCGCGCTGCTCACCGCCACCGCGTCGGGCGAGGGACTCAGCGGCGCCGCCTTCGTCACGGTGGTGGGCCGGCTGGTCGTCGTGCTGGCGCTGTGTCTGGTCATCGGGCTCATGCTGGTGCCGCGGGCGGCCCGCCGGGTCATCCGGCTGCGGAAGCCGGAGACGATGCTGGTCAGCATGGTCGGCTTCGCCTTCGGCCTGTCCTTCCTGGCGGCCTACGCGGGATTCTCGGTCGCGCTCGGGGCCTTCCTCGCCGGCCTGCTGGTGGCGGAGTCCGGGGCGGGGCGCATCGTGGCGGAGGAGATCCGGCCGCTGCGCGATGTCTTCGCCGCGATCTTCTTCGTGGCCACCGGCATGCTGCTCGACGTGCGGGTCCTGGCCGATGCCTGGGGGCTGGTCCTCGGGGTGCTCGCCCTGGTGCTGATCGGCAAGCCGATCGCCGTCACCATCGGTGTCTTCCTCTCCGGCCAGCCGCTCCGCTCCGCCGTGCGGGCCGGCCTCTCCATGGCGCATGTGGGCGAGTTCTCCTTCATCCTCGCCGGCGTGGGCACCAGCTTCGCGGTCGTGCCCGACACCTTCATCTCGACCATGGTGGCCGTGTCGGTCACGACCGCGCTCGTGTCCGCACGGCTGGCAACGGCTGCCGACCCGTTTGCGCAGTGGGTGGACCGCCGGCTGCCGCACCGGGTGCAGATGGTGACCAGCCTCTACGGCGCCTGGGTCGAGGCGCTGCGGCAGGCGCCGGCGGGTCGCTCGCCCTGGGCGAGCGTCCGTCGCTCGGCGCGGTGGCTGCTGGTGGACGCGATCGCCATCATGGCGCTGATCATCGCCGGCGCGACGCTCCGCGACCGGATCGCGGAGGCGCTGCTCGGCCGCGGCGCCTCCGCCGGCCTGGCGAGCTTCCTGGTGGGCCTGGTGACCGCCGCGCTCGCCAGTCCCTTCCTCTTTGGCCTGCTCCGGGTGACCGCCGGGCTCGGCGCGGAGCTGGCGGAGATCGCCATCCCCTCGCCGGGGAGCGGCCGGGTGGACAACGGCCGGTCGCCGCGGCAGGTGCTCCGGCTCGCGGTCCAGGTGGCCGCCATCCTCGCGACCGCCGGTCCGGTGATCGTCGTGACCCAGCCCTTCCTGCCACCTCTCAGCGGGCTGGTCGTCCTGGCCCTGGTGCTGGCGCTCTTCGGCATCCTGTTCTGGCGCCGCGCCTCCGACCTCTTCGGGCACTTCCGCGCCGGGGCGGAGCTGGTGGTGGCGACGCTGGCGAAGCAGTCGCACGTCGAGGATCCCAAGATCGACATTGTGCGGAAGCTGCTGCCCGGGCTGGGCGACTTCGAGCCGGTGCGGGTCGGGGCGGTCAGTCAGGCCGCAGGCAAGACCCTGGGCGAGATCAACCTGCGCGGCCTGACCGGGGCCACCATCGTGGCGCTCCTCCGTGGCGACGAGAAGGTGGCGTTCCCGGAGGCCCATGAACGCCTGTCGGCGGGAGACCTGGTGGCGCTCACCGGCAGTCACGATGCGATCGCCGCCGCGGTCCCGGTCCTGCGCGGGAGGGAAGAATGACATGGAGGATGCTGCTGGGACTGCTGCTCCTCGCCGGCTGCCAGGCCACGACCGGCACCTTGCCGCCCGAGCTGGAGCAGCGCTTCGCGGCCGAGGGGGTGGTGCGCCGCGCCGACGACCAGGTGTTCCGCTACACCTACTACAGCCGCAGCAGCCGGAGCAACCGGTGGGAGGACCGGGATGCGTCAATCATCGTGACGCCGCGCTCGGTGTTCGTGCACAAGAACGGCAAGGTGGGGCTCGATCTCGGCCCGGCGAGCCGCAAGGCGAACGAGGTCCGCCGCGACGGCGACCGGGTGGTCATCAGCTCCGGGAGCGGGCAGTCCCGCGTCTCCTGGTCCTTCCGGCCGCCTGCGGATGCGCCAGGCTGGACCGCGGATATCCGTGCGGTCATCGCTCCGCCGGACAGTGGTCGTTAGGGCCCGGACGCGGGGTTACGGCTCCGCGTGGCAGGCCGTGGCGCCGGGGGGCTCCGCCGCACCGTAGCGGGAGCGGAGCAGGTGCGGCGGCCCGGCGGCCGGGCGCACCAGCGTGAACAGGGTCGCATGCTCCCCGTCGCAGAGGTCGGGGAGTGCGGGGCCACGCAGCGCGGCGATGATCGGCCCGAGGGTGTTGCTGTGCCCGACCACCAGCACGACCGAGCCGGTGGGGAGCGCATTGATGGCCACGGCCACCACCGCGGCGTCCTCGGCGATCTTGCCGGTGGCGGTCACCACGGTCGGTGCGATCCCCGCGGCGCGGGCGGCCGGGGCGGCGGTGAGCCGGGTCCGGCGGAACTGGGTCGTGAGGATCGCGCTCAGGCGGACATCCGCCACCACCTGCGCGAGGGCCTCCGCCCGCCGCATCCCCTCCGGGGTGAGCTCCGGGTCGCCGCTGGGCGCGGCCTTCTCCGCGTGCCGGGCCAGGATGATGGTCGTGGCCTGTGCCGCGCCGGGGGCGGGAAGGAGCAGCGCGACGAGGACGAGCAGGGCCCGCCCCGGATGCCCCGGCCGCTCAACGGGTGGGATCAGGCGTGGCACCGGCGCCTCCGGCGAGTGCGCTGAGCTTCAGCATCGTGGCCCAGTTTCGGATCGTGACCCGGTCCCCAAGCCGGCGGGAGAGCTCCACCGCCAGGGGGCTCTCGAGGAATCCCGTCGGGCACCAGAGATACGCCGCGCGCCGGCCCAGCGCCAGCGCGTCCGGGGCCCAGGCCTGCTTGAGCAACGGCCGGACCAGCGTGGTGCTGGCGGTATCCGCCAGGATCGCGACCAGCATGCGGCTGGGATTGTCGGCCACGGCGGCCAGTGGATTGTCGCGGAGGATGCCGGCCAGCTCCGCCGCCGGCAGCACCGTGACGCGAGAACTCACGCCCGTCTGCGCCACCAGCGCCGCCTCGATCCGCCGGTGGTGCGCGCCCCGGATGCCCCGGGGGACGGTGAAGACGACGTTGCCGCTGTTGAGCAGGGTGCGGACATCGCGGTAACCCAGCGTCCCGACGAGCCTGCGCAGGTCCGCCATCGCGACGCGCTTGGCGCGTCCCACGTTGATGCCCCGGAGCAGGGCGACATGCGTGGTCAGGAGTCGCCGACCCGGGCCGCGAGTTCCCGCGCCACGGCGGCCAGCTCCCGGTGCTCGGGCAGGTGCGAGCCGTTCGGCCGGGTGGCGAGGTCCTGCAGGATGGCGCGAAGCCCGTCGATGGCCCGTCGCAGCTTGAGCCGCTCGATGCGGGACGCGGCGACGTACCCGTGCCCGACCGACAGGATGGCCCACATGCTGCTGCGGAGGTTGTCCACCGACTGCTGCAGGTGCTCCAGCCCCACGGGCGCCACCGGCGCCCTGGCCAGCCGGGTATCCACCTCGGCCAGCAGTTGACCCAGCGCCACAAGCTGCTGCGGTAGCGGTTCGTCAGCCATGCGCGACTCGGAACGGGAAGGGGACAGGGGGAAGATACACCGTCCTCGCAGGACGGGACCCCGGCACCCCGGGCGGCCACGGAGGCCGGCCGGTGCCGCGCCGGCATCCGCCCGCCGCCCTTCGCGTTTGGTCCGCTCGGAGATCGGCGTGGTGCCCGGCTCCCTGCCGGACAGGCGAAGGGCGCCGGTGCCCGTCCTGCGCACCCGGCGCCCAGCAAGGGCACGCGGGGTGACCACCCCGGGCCCGGACCGCCCGACTCCGCCTACCAGTGCAGCAGGCCCAGCTCATCGAGAAAGGCCGCGACCGTCACCAGCGCCGGGAGCGCGGGCTCAGCCTTGAAGGCCCGGGCGGCGGCCCGCAGTTCCGCGGTCCCGCTGTTTCCGGTCCGCTGCCGGTAACGCCGATGGGCATCCCCCAGCTCCCGGAAAACGCTGCCCAGGGAGGCGCGGACCAGCTCGGCGTCGACCGGCGCGGGCGCGGCCGGCCGCCGGGCGCGCATGCCTGTCTTCCGGGCCCGGCGACGGCGGCTCAGCGCCTCACCGGCTTCCATGACGCGGCGCTCGACGCGCGTGCGGAGGCTCGTGCTCGGCGCGGGGTTGGCAGGGGACATGCTGGCTCCTGGTCTGGGATGGCAGTGCACCGTGCACCGCGAAGTCGCGTGCGTGAACTGGCCGGCGGGCCGGCGGGGCTAGTTGGTGCCCCACCAGTTGGACCACCGGATCCTGGTGTCATTGGCCCCGGTCCGGGGCCCCGCCGGCCGCGGCGCCGGCGCCGGTCCGGCCGCGTTGTCCGCCACCCAGACCGACAGGGCGGCGTCCACCTCGAGCAGCGGCTGGCTCGGCTCGCAGGGGAAGACCGGAATCCGGCGGCCCTCGACCATCAGGAACCACATGGGTGGCGCCGAGGTCAGCTGCTTGCGGGCATCCGCCGGATGACCTTCATACGAGACGAAGTGGTAGTCGCGTCCGCGGATCGTGAGGCGCCGCTGCTGGGGCTTGAATGCGGACACGAAGAACTCCGGTCGGGGTGAGGATCGAACCGGAGTTGGCGGGAGGCCAGCAACGGAGGTACCCTGCGACCGAAAGATAACCGGGGGCACCGGCGCGCGCTTCCCGGGTCCGCCCGACAGGTGCACGCGGTGGCCCGCCGTCCCCCGGGAGGGTCCGCGGCACCCGGGAGCTTGCCATTCCGGGCTGGAGGGGTTATGTTAGGGCGCGATTGATGCGCCAGTGCGCGGACAAGTTCCGAGTAAACGTCTGAGGCCCAGCAATGCTGGGCCTCATTTGCTTGCGATGATCGCATGCAGCGAGGGGGGGGTCCCCCGCGTTGCGGGAACGCCCCTCTCGTGAGGGTTTGTCACGAGACAGTGAGGCCGCCAGGGTCGGCATGACCGGGCCGGTGGCCAGTAGATCAAGGAGTAGGGCAATGCGTACTACGGGCACGGTGAAATGGTTCAACGACGCCAAGGGCTTCGGCTTCATCACGCCGGAGGGCGGCGCCAAGGATTGCTTCGTGCACCACAGCGCCATCACGGGCGAGGGCTTCAAGTCCCTGGCCGAGGGTGAGCGCGTGGAGTTCGACGTGGTCCAGGGGCCGAAGGGTCCTGCGGCCGAGAAGGTGACCCGGATCGCCGCCGGCAACTAACGCCGGACGCCGGTACGTCGGCAACGAATCAGCCGGTCCCACCAGTGGTGGGGCCGGCTGTTTCGCGTGATCCCGGGGGCCGCTCCCGGTGGGGTTCCCCCGCTCCGCCGGCCGGCTGCCTGGCCAGGAAACGGATGAGGGCGGCCCCGGCCTGGCGGCGCACCATCCCCTGCACCAGCGGGGTCCAGCCCAGCAGTACCCCCTTCATCCCCAGCGCCTGCCGGGTCCAGCGATACAGGTCGAAGCTGTCCACCTGTCCCGCGATCAGCCCCCGCTCGAACCGGAACGCCGCCCGGATCACGTTGTGCACCGGCCGCCCGGTCGCGCGGTAGGTATACCACGCCTCCCAGCGCGCCGCGCCGATCTCCCCGTGTGTCGTCACGTCCCCGAAGCGCACCCGCAGGTCGGTGGCTCGGGCACAGAGCATTCGCCACATGCCGCCGACCTCGGCGCCGCGCAGGTTCGGGAACACCGGGTCGGAGAAGTGCGCGTCGGGGGTGTAGCAGGCCGCCATGGTGTCCGCGTCGCGGGCGCCGAAGGCGGTGTAGAACCGGGTGATCAGGTCGGCGTGGGTGGGCATCGGCGGCGGCTCAGTCGGCGCGGCGCAGCAGGTCGGAGATCGTGGCCAGGTGGTGGTCGTCGTGCTCCGCGATGAAGAATGCCAGGTCGAGGAGCCGCATCCGCTCGCCGAGCCGCGGGTGCAGCGCGGAGCGGAGCCAGTCGGCCTCGTCCGCCTCCTCCAGCTGGCGCACCAGCTCCCGCCGGGAACCGCGCAGCCGCGCCACCAGCTCCTCGAGCGTCCGGCGGTTGTGGTGGGCCTCGTGGGTGCGCCGGTTCTCGAGGTCGGCCACCTGGAGGGTGTCGCGCCCCGTGGCGAGGTCATCCACCCGGCGGGCCCACAGCTCCTCCAGGTCGCCCAGGTGGCCGACGTTTTCCAGGATGGACCACCGGCCCTGCACCTGGTGCGTCAGCCGGGCCGCCGGAATGCCCGCCAGCCGGTCGGTGATCCGCGCCGGGGTCCCGCGCAGCCGTTCCAGCAGCCCCGGCGCGGCGGTGACTGGGAGGTCGAACGTGAAGCGGCGCTCGAACCAGGGCTGGCGCGGAACCATGAGGCATCCGGGCTGAGGAAGAGCGGGGGGTCAGGCCGCGGGAACGCGGCGGGGAAAAATGTGGCCGGCCGGAAGCGAGCGGCAAGCCGGGGATCAGCGTCCCCGGCCCTGCTCCGGCCGTCCCCCGTCGCCGTCATGGCGTACCGGCCCACAGGCGTACACCGGACGCCCCCTCAGAGCCACCGGCGCACCCGGGCCCGGTAGGCCCGGTACTCCTCCCCGAAGAGCCGCTCCATGTAGGCCTCCTCCCGGGCGATCACCCCGTACCGCATCACCAGCAGCACCGGGGGCAGCAGGGGCAGAGGCCAGAGGGTGTTCACCCAGCAGGTGATCCCGAGGTAGAGGAACGTCATCCCCACGTACATCGGGTTGCGGCTGAACCGGTACGGCCCGGAGATGACCAGCGCGGTGGTCGGCTTCCAGGGCTCGGGATGGGTACCGGCCCGCCGGAAGGCGAACAGTGCCGGCAGCGCCAGGAGCCCGAGAACTACACCGGCCGGCCCCAGGATGCCGGGCCAGGGCGCGGGCAGCAGGGTCCGGGGCAGGAAGTTGTGGAGCAGGAGCCCCAGGAGCAGCGGCACCCCGAAGATGAGCGGGGGCGGGGCGATGACGCCGGGGATGTCGGGCCGGGAGCTCATTTCCGCAATCTACCATGGGGGTGTTCGTGGGAGGCGTCCCGGGCCCCCCGGCGGCTCGACACCGCGCTCCCGGGGCGTATCTTCATGAAGTCCCATCCTTCCGCCGGGGAATCCGCATGGCCGCTGAGAGTCCCGCGCAGGAGCAGCTCGACGCTGCCCAGGCGAGCTACGAACGTTGCCGGCATTCCGAGGCCTTCCTGGCGGATTTCTACGAAGCCTTCCTGGGGAGCGACCCGGCCATCCCGCCGCTGTTCGCCCACACCGACTTCGACCGGCAGCGGCGGCTGCTCCAGCACGCGCTGGGGCTCCTGTTCAGTTTCGCCCGCCGTCCGAATCCGAACCTGCTGGAGCGGATCGCCACCCGGCACGGCCCGGCCCAGATGAACATTCCCGCCGATCACTACCCCCGCTTTCTCGACGCCCTGCTGCTCGCGGTACAGAAGCATGATCCCGAGGCCACGCCGGCGGTGGCCGAGGCCTGGCGCGCGGCGCTCGCACCAGGGATCCGGTACATGGCACGGTTCGGACGATGACCCGGTCGGGCGCCTGTGAGCGGTGCGGGGCGGCCATCATGGCCGGTGCCCGCTTCTGCGCCTCCTGCGGCGCCGACGTCTCCGACCAGCAGGGCGAGATGGCGACGACGCCCCTGCTGGTGGGCGGCGCCAGCACCCAGCAGATCAAGCTCGCGCTGCTGGACCGGCTGCGGGACTTTACCCTCGGCGAGTACGAGATCCTGGTCGAGCTCGGCTCCGGCGGGATGGCGTCGGTGTACCTGGCGCACGATATCCAGCTGGACCGCAAGGTGGCGATCAAGGTGATGCATCCCCAGCTGCTCGAGGGCGAGGGGATGATCGAGCGGTTCCGGCTCGAGGCCCGGACCGTCGCCGCGCTCAGCCATCCGCAGATCGTCCCCATCTATGCGGTGAAGAGCGCCGAGGATCTCTTCCTCTTCATCATGAAGTTCATCGAGGGGCAGCCGCTCGACGGCATCATCAAGAAGCAGTCCCCCCTCGACCCGATCATGGTTCGCCACCTGCTCAGCCGGGTGGCGGAGGCGCTGGGCTACGCGCACCGGCAGCGGGTGATTCACCGCGACATCAAGCCCGCCAACATCATGGTAGACATCGAGGGCAACCCCGTCGTCACCGACTTCGGCATCGCCAAGGTGGCGAACACCGAAGGCCTCACCATGACGGGTGCCGCCATCGGCACCCCCTACTACATGAGCCCGGAGCAGTGCCAGACCGGGCCGCTCACCGGGGCCTCCGACCAGTATTCCCTCGGCGTTATGGCGTACGAGATGATCACCGGCCACCTGCCCTTCCAGGGCGGGAACCCGATGACCATCATGTTCCGCCACGTGAACGAGCCCCCCGCGCCGATCCTGCCCCAGGTGCCGCAGTGCCCTCCCGACCTCGCCGCGGTGGTGGAACGGATGCTGGGGAAGAAGCCCGAGGACCGGTTCCCCACCATGGACGAGCTGGTGCGCGCCCTCGCCGCCCCGGTCATTGCGCACGACGATCCGGTGCGCACCCAGCTCATCCGGTACGCCATGGAGGGGGACAATCGGAAGCTGCTCAAGCGGGTCAGCACCCCGCGGAGCCCGCTGCCCACCGCTCCCTCCCGGTCGCCCCGGCCGCCCGCCCGCTCGCGATTCGCGGCCCAGGCGGCGTCCTCGGTCACCGTCCCGGCACCACCGCCACGGGTCGGCGCGAAGCGCCCGCTGGTCATCGGCGGGGCCATCGCCACGCTGGCCCTGGCCGGCGCGCTCCTGGTCCTCAAGCCCTGGCAGGGGGAAGCGCCCGCGCCCGGCAGCCTGGTCATGTCGGACAGCCAGCCCAGCCAGCCGCCGGCGGAGACGGAGGCCCTCACGGTCCCCGCCGACTCCTCGGTGGCGGCGCCCACCCCGGCCGAACCCGCGGCGATCTCCCGGCCGGAGCCGGCACCGGACACGGACACGGCCACGCCTCCCGCGCCGCGGGTCGAGGCGCCTCCGCCCCGGCGGCCTCCGGCCACGACTCCGGCCCCGGTCTCCCGCATCCCCACCACCCGCCTGGTCCGGGTCAGCGGCCCGACCACCCTCAACGTCGGTGAGCCGGCGGTGCTCGAGGCCCTGCCGCTCGACTCCGCCGGGCATGAGGTACCGGGCCGGCGGGTGGACTGGACCTCCAGCGCGCCGGAGGTGGTGTCGGTCAACCGGGCCGGGGCGGTGGTGGGGCGGCAGGCGGGGCGGGCCGTCATTACCGCCACGGTGGACAACATTCCCGGCGCGATCACGCTGACGGTCCGGGCGCCGGAACAGGTGACGCTCTCCCTGGTGCCGGCCCAGGTCGGCATCGATGTGGGAGAGACCACCCGACTGAACGCCACCCTGGCGGGCGTTGCCAGCGGGACCGCGCCGCCGGCCATTCAGTGGAGCAGCGCCAGTCCCCAGGTGGCCACGGTGGATTCCGAGGGCCGGGTGACGGGACGCGCCGCCGGCACTACCACGATCGCCGCCAGCGCCGCGGGGCGGCAGGCGACCGCCGCGGTCACGGTGTCCGCCCGCGGGCCGAGCGAGGCGGAGATCCGGGCGGAGGTGATCCGGGTGATTCGCGCCTACGCCGCGGCCCTCGAGGCCAAGGACGTCGCCGCGGTGCGTCGGCTCTATCCCTCCATGACCGACCGGCGGGAACGGGAGCTGCGGGAGTCGCTGCCCAACCTCCGCAACCTCCGGGTGCAGCTCTCGGTCACCGACGTCCGGCTCGCCGGCGACCTCGCGACCGCCACCGTCACCGGCTCCTGGACGTTCGTGGCCGGTGGCAACCATACCGAATTGCCCGCGAACAACGTCTACTCGCTCGCCCGCCGCGGCGAGTGGGTCATCACGGAAATCCGCTGAGGTTGGCATGATGAACCGGCTGCGCCTGCCCGCCGTCCTGCTGCTGTCCGGCCTGCTGCTCGCCGGCTGCAGCGACGTGCTGGAGGACTTTCCCGACACCAGCGTTGCCTCCATGCGGATGAGCAGCGACAGCCTGGACCTGGTCATCGGGACCCAGGTGGACCTCGGCGCGTTTCCGCTCGACAAGACCGGCGCCCTCCGGCCGGGCCTGGTCCTCCGCTGGAGTTCCTCGGATTCAGCCGTGGCCACGGTGGACGACAGCGGGCGGGTCGCGGGGCTGAGTGGCGGCACGGTGACGATCACCGCCACCACGTCAGGCGTCACGGGGCAGTCGCGGGTCCGGGTCGGGAATGCCCCCATGATCCAGCTGTCCCGCACCGCGGTGCCGCTCGCCACGCAGGCGGGGCAGACCAGCCCGGCGCCGGAACTGGTCACGATCACCAACAGCGGCGGGCTCAGCCTGACGGGCCTCACCCTGGGCGCCATTAGTTACAGCGGCGGCACCTCGGGCTGGCTGGTCGCGTCGCTCAACGCCACCTCCGCCCCCGCCACCCTGACGATCACCCCGGTGACCGCCGGGATCTTCACCGCCGGGAACTACTCCGCCCTCATCCCGCTCAGCGCCTCGGTGGCGGCCAACAGTCCCGATACGATCACCGTGTCCCTGGCCGTGGCCCCCGGGCCGCCGACCGCCCGGGTCATGACCATCGCGGGGGGGAACAACCAGACGGCCGCCGCGGGCTCGGCGGTGGCGGTGGCCCCCAGCGTGCAAGTGGCGGATACCTTCGGCAACCTCGTGGCCGGTCTGCCGGTGACCTTCCAGGTGCTGTCCGGCGGCGGCGGTGTCACCGGAGCGGTGGTCAACACCAACGCGTCCGGCATCGCGACAGTCGGTTCGTGGACTGTCCAGGCCACCGGGGCGGTGCCGGCCAGCGGCCGCTTCCCCAACCAGCTCATCGCCACCGCGGCCGCGGCCACCGGGGTCACCTTCGACGCCGAGGCGTACTTCTCCTATGCCACTCACGTGCACGGCATGTGGGTGGCGTACTCCTGTACCGGGTGTCATGGGTCGGCGGGGGGGCTGAGCCTGACGGGAACGGCGGCGGCGACCTACAGCGGGGAGTTGTTCAACGTGGCCACGTCCTGCGCCTTCGGGGGCGGGGTCCTGGAAGTGGCCGGTGGGGGCGGCGCCAGCGCGGAGGCCAACAGCCTGCTCATGCTCAAACTGGACCACGCCTCCTCGCTGGCGACCTCCCCCTGTACCCTGGGGATGCCGACCGCGGCACCGCTCCCGGCGGCGGTGCGCGACACGGTCCGGGCCTGGATCCGGGCGGGGGCGCCGCTCAACTAGGCGCGGCGCCGGCCGCTAGAACGCCCCCTCCAGCCCCGCCGTCCAGATGAAGTCCGGCTGCATGCCGGACTTCCGGAGCGGAGCGATGCCGTTCACCACCAGGATCGATCCCCCCCGCACCCGGAACTTCATCCCCAGCGAGAGGTTGACGAGGTCGTCGGAACGGTCGGGGATGCTGGTGCTCTGGATCCGCCGGTCGATCGGGATGGTGTAGACCAGGTTGCCGGGCAGCTTGAGCTTGTCCTCCCCCACCTGGAAGGAGGTCAGCAGGTCCGCGGCTACCGTGGCCCAGCGCGTCATCTGGTGGTCGAAGCCGATGGCCCCCCAGACGGCGTCGTTCACCTCGTTCGAGGACCGGAACAGGTAGCCCAGGTTGAGGTGCGGCGAGAAGTCGCCGAACTGGGCCGACATGATCCCCATGGCCCGCACGGTGGTGAAGCCCGCCCCCAGCAGCTCGTTCTCATCTCCCGTGGCGAACCGCGCCTCGCCCAGCACCGCCGCGCCCAGGGTCTTCGACTGGGCCAGGTTGATCTTCATCCGGCCCACGATGTCCCCGATGCCGCTGGAGGTACCGGAGGTCCGGGTGGTCGAGCGCATGATCGGGTTCGACGGGTCGCCGCCGAAGTTGTGCACCGTGGAGTTGCCGAACGGCATCACCTGCGCCGTGGCGGTCCCCCGCATGGTGGTCCGGACGATCGGCACCGCCACTCCGACGTCCACAAAGTCCAGCAGCCCCCAGGTGGCGTTCAGGTAGACGCTGGTGGTGCTCAGCTCGAGTCCCATGTTCACGGCGATGTGGTCGTTCTCGAAGTCCGGCACCCCGTAGCTGGTGTCGGGATCCACATCCTGGTGCCCGAAGTTGAAGGTGATGTTGTCCAGCGGATTGCCGTTCAGCGTGGTGAAGTTGAGTCCCGCCACGTAGGCGCCGAGGAAGAACCGCCCCCGGCCGAGGGTCTGGGCCCGCTCGCCGTAGATCGGCCCGGGGGAGGAGGACGACGGCACGGGGAGGCCGCCCACCAGGGTGTAGGTGGTGCCGCTCGAGGTGGCGCTGATCGGGGTTGCCGCCACGGTCCTCGCGATCGAGGTCTCCAGGAACCCGATCACCGTGTTGGTGCCCTGGGTGATCGCGGGGATGAAGTGGCTCCCGTGCCCCGTACCGACCGAGAGGCACAGCGGCTGGCCGCAGTCGCCGAAGATGAACAGCCGGTCGATGGAGCTGCGAAGGGTTTGCGCCCCGAGGGGCGCCGCGCAGGCGCCCAGCAGGGCGAGGGTGGTCAGCAGGCGCATTCCGATGCTCCGAGGGGGGGACGCTCCGCCCAAGTTACCCGCGCCGGACCGGGCCGCAATGCCTCCCCCGGACGCGAAGAGGCCGCCCGGGCGGGCGGCCTCTCCCCGATCTATACCCTCACGCCCGCGCGGCGGCTCAGCGTCCGCCCAGCGCCTTGTACAGCGCGGCATAGGCCGTGGCGGCTTCGGTCCGGCCCAGCGCCAGCAGGTCCTGGGATTCGAGCTGGGTGCGCTCGGCGTCGAGGACCTGCAGGAAATCGGTAAGCCCCTCGGCGAAGCGCATCCGGGCGAGTTCCGCCGCCCGCTCGCTCGCGGCGCTGGCCGCCGCCAGCAGCTCCACCCGCGACCGGGCGGCGCGGTAGCGCGCCAGCGCGGTCTCCACCTCCTCGAGCGCGGCCAGCACCACCTGCCCGTACGCGGCCCGGGCGGCGTCCTCCCGCGCGCGGGCCGCCTCCACCCCGGTCCGTACTCGCCCGAGGTTGAGCGCCGGCCAGCTCAGCACCGGGCCCACCGAGTAGCGGAAGCTGCCGTCGTCCCCGAGCGCGCCCAGCCGCTGGGCGGTGTAGCCCGCGGTCCCGCCGATCGAGAGCCGGGGCAGATACTCGGCGCGGGCGGAGCGCACCAGCGCCGCCTGCGCGGCCGCGAACCGCTCCGCGGCCGCCACGTCCGGCCGGTACCGCGTGACCGAGTCCGGGGTCCCCACCGGCACGGAATCGGGCAGCGTGGGGCGGCTCTCCACCGCGCCGAGTTCCGCCGCGACGGCCCCGGGGGCGCGGCCGACCAGGACCCCGATCCGGTACTGCGCCGCCGCCACCTGCGCCTCGCGGGCCGGAATGGACGCCAGCGTCACGCTCAGCTGGGCGGTGGCCCGGTCGGTGTCGAACGCCGTGCCGCGGCCCGCCGCGAGGCGCTCCTCGGTCACCTCCAGCGTCCGACGCTGGTTCGCCGCATTCCGTTGCGCCACGGCCAGCTGCTCCTGGGCGCCGCGCAGCTCGAAGTAGGCCCGCGCCAGCTCGGCGCTGAGCGCCACCAGGACGCCCCGCAGGTCCTCCTGGCTCGCCGCCACCAGGGCCCCCTGCGCCCGCACGTTGTGCCGCAGCCGGCCGAACAGGTCCAACTCCCAGGCGGCGTCGAAGCCGGCATCCCACACATCCTCGTCGGGGAAGCTCCCCGAGGCTCCGGGAAACCCGGCGCTCGCCAGCCGGCGGCGGGCGTACCCGCCACTGACCGTCCCGGCAGGGGTCAGGTCCAGCGCCGCCCGCGCCCGCCCCGCGCGCGCGCCGCGCACCCGGGCCTGGGCCGCCCGCACGTCGAGGTTGGCGCGCAGCGCCTCGTCCAGCAGGCGGGAGAGCGTGGTGTCGCCCAGCCGGCGCCAGAACTCGGTATCGAACTCGACCGGCGCATTCGCCTGCTCCAGCCGGCCCGGGGCCGGGGCCTCGAGCGGGCGGTTCGGGTCGGATTCCCGGTAGCTCGCGGGCACGACCACCGGCGCCGCCCGATAGGCCGGCGTTCCCATGCAGCCGGCGGTCAGCAGCAGGCCGGCCAGCAGCGCGTTACGCATGGACGGCCTCCCCCACCAGCAGCCCCTCGGGCCGCGCCGCCACCTCCGCCTCGACCTGGCTCGGCTGGTGCTCCTCCGCGATCAGCAGGTAGAACACCGGCACCACGAAGAGGGTGAACAGCGTCCCCACCGTCATCCCGGTCACCAGCACGATGCCGATGCTGTTCCGCGCCTCCGAGCCCGGCCCCGAGACGAAGACCAGCGGCAGGTGGCCGAACACCGTCGCCACCGAGGTCATCAGCACCGGCCGGAGCCGGGTGACCGAGGCCTCGCGCAGGGCGTCGAGCTTCGAGCGCCCCTGTTCCTGCAGCTTGTTGGCAAACTCCACGATCAGGATCCCGTTCTTGGCGATCAGCCCCACCAGCGTGATCAGCCCGACCTGCGAGTAGATGTTGATGGTGGTCAGGTCCAGGAAGCTGAACACCAGCGCCCCGGAGATCGCGAGCGGCACCGAGCCGAGCAGCACGATCAGCGGGTCGCGGAAGCTCTGGAACTGGGCCGCGAGCACCAGGTAGATGAGGATGACCGCGAAGCCGAGCGTCACGGTGAGGGCCGAGCCCTCGCGCCGGATCTGGCGCGACTCGCCCGCGTGGTCGATGACGATGCCGGGTCCGCCGACGGCGGCCGCGGCCGTCTCCAGCACCCGCAGCCCCTCCTCCTTGGTGACGCCCGGCTTCACCCCACCGAAGATCCGGACCGCGTTCCGCTGCTGGAACCGCTGCAGGGTGCGGGGCGCGGCGCTCGACTCGATCCGGGTGAAGGTCGAGACCGGGACCAGCTCCCCGGACGGGGTCTTGATCTTGAGGTCGAGCAGCGGGCCCACCGTGGCCCGCCCCGCGTCCCCGATCTGGGGGATGACCTTGTAGCTCCGGTCGAAGTAGTTGAACCGGTTGACGTAGCCGCCGCCCAGCAGGGTCCCCAGCTCCCGCCCCACGCTGGCGAGGTCGAGGCCCAGGTCGGCCACCTTCTCCCGGTCAATGACCACCCGCGCCTCGGGCAGGTCGATCTTGAGGTCGGTGTCCACGTAGAGGAACTTGCCGCTCTGCCAACCGGCGCCCACGACCTGTCCCACGGTGCCGAGCAGCTGCTCCGGCGGGGCGTCGCTCTCCAGCACCAGTTCCACGTCATACTGGCCCGGGGTGGGGAGCGGCGGGTCGAGCCGGGGGAAGACCTGCAGCCCCGGGACCTGGGAGACGGCGCCGTACACCTCGCCGTACATCTCCTCGGTGGAGCGGTCCCGTTCCTTCCAGTCCTTCGCCACCAGGCCGCCGAAGGCCCCCCAGTTGGCCGTCAGCGACCACATGAACCGGGTCTCCTCGAAGCCCTCGATCGTCCGCACCACGTCCAGCGACGCCCGGTTCGAGGCGGCCAGCGACGCATCCGGCGCCGCCTGCATGAACAGGCTGATGTGGCTCTGGTCCTCCACCGGGGCCAGCTCCCGGCGGGAATAGGTGTAGAGCGGCCACGCGGCCACCATGACCAGCAGCGAGGCCGCCACCACCGCCCAGCGGATGGCCAGCGCCCCGTCCAGCAGCCCGGCGTACTTCCGCCGGACCCAGTCGAAGTCGCGGTTCACCAGCACGGTGAGCCGGGTCTCCCGGCCATGCTCCGCGACGAAGCGCGAGCTCATCACCGGCGAGAGCGTCACCGCCACGAGGCCGGAGACCACCACCGCCGCGGCCAGCGTGATCGCGAATTCCAGGAACAGCGTGCCCGTCAGGCCCCCCTGGAAGCCGATCGGGGTGTACACCGCCGCCAGCGTCACCGTCATCGCCAGCACCGGGCCCACCAGCTCGCGGGCCCCGATCAGCGCCGCGTTGATGCGGGTCTTCCCCTCCCGCACGTGACGCTCGACGTTTTCCACCACCACGATCGCGTCGTCCACCACCAGCCCCACCGACAGCACGATCGCGAGGATGGTCAGCAGGTTGAGGCTGAAGCCGGCGGCGTACATCACCACCGCCGCGCCCACCAGCGAGATCGGCATGGCCACCAGCGGCACCAGCGCCGTCCGGATCGAGCCCATGAACAGGAAGACCACCAGTCCCACGATCAGCACCGTCTCGGTGAGGGTCTTGGTGATCTCCGTCAGCGCGTCTTCCATGAACACGGTGGCGTCGTAGGCCATCTGCATGTCGATGTCGGCCGGGAGGGTGGGGCGGATCCGGTCCATTTCGTCCCGCAGCCGGTGCGCCACCTCGATCTCGTTCACCCCGACCAGCGGCCAGACGCCGAGGTACACGGCCTCCTTCTCGCCGTACTTCGCCACCATGTCGGCCTCTTCGGCGCCCAGTTCCACCGTGGCCACGTCCCGCAGCCGCACGATGGCGCCCTGCCGCTCCGCCACGATGAGGTCGTTGAACTCGGCGGTGGAGCGCAGGTCGGTGTTCGCCAGCAGGTTCACCTGGACGAGGTTGCCCTTGGTCTGGCCCACCGCCGCGAGGTAGTTGTTCCGCTGCAGGGCGGCGTAGACGTCGCCCGGCGCCAGCCCGACCGCGGCCAGCCGGTCCGGATCAATCCACACCCGCATCGCGATCTGGCGGCCGCCCTCGAAGGTCACCCGCTGCACCCCCGGCAGCGTGGCGAACTGCGGCTGCAGGGTGCGGAGCAGCCAGTCGGTCACCGCCGGCACGTCGCGAGTGGTGGAGGTGAAGCTCAGGTAGAAGGAGGCGTAGGGCCGGTCCGCCCGCTGGACCTCCACCACCGGCGGCTCCGCCTCCGAGGGCAGCTCCGCCCGCACCTGCTGCAGCCGGGCGGTCACTTCCGCCAGGGCCGCGGTGCTCGAGTGGTTGAGCTTGAGCCGCACCGTCACGGTGCTGACCCCCGCCCGGCTGGTGGATTCGAGGTAGTCCACCCCGCTGATGGCGGAGACCGCCCGCTCGATCGGCGTGGTGAGGAACCCGCGCACCGTCTCGGCACTGGCCCCGGTGTACACCGTGGTGATCACCACCGAGGAGCTTTCGATCTGCGGATACTGCTGCACCGGCAGGTTGGCGAGCGCGCGCCAGCCCACCAGCACGATCACCAGGTTGACGACGACCGCCAGCACCGGGTGCTTGATGAAGATGTCCGTGAATGAACGCATGGTGTCCCTCTCGAGTGCGGCGCGCGGCCGTCAGTGGCTGCCGGTGGCGGTGTCGCTGCCCGCGGCCTGCACCCGCACCGCGTCCCGCAGCTTGAAGGAGCCCGAGGCGGCGACCTGCTCGCCGGGGGTCAGGCCGGCGACGATCAGGACGGTGTCCCCCAGGACGGGGCCGGTCTCCACCGACCGCTCCCGTGC